>JALZAE010000568.1 GCA_030948535.1 Gemmatimonadota bacterium
CGAGTTGCCCGCGCCTCGATGATCATCGCCGTTGCCGCGATCGCGGCCGCGTGCTCGGACAAGAAGAAAGCCGAGTCCGCTTCGGCGGCCACTGCTCCGCCGCAGACACCGACGGCAGCCGCCGCTCGATCGATCACGCTCACTTCGGATCAGCGCGAGCGGTTGCACGTGGTCACGGTGAGTGAGGTTTCGTACACCCCGAGTATCGTGACGACCGGCAGCGTCGCTTTCAATCAAGACATCTCGACGCAGGTGTTGGCGCCGATCTCCGGCCCGGTCACGCGCATTCTCGCGCATCCCGGGGCTACCGTCGGCGCCGGCGGTGCGCTGGCCCTCGTGTCGTCGCCGGACTTCGCGACCGCGGTCTCGACCTTTCGCAAAGCATTGGCGACGGCGAGACAGACGCAGCGCGTCGCCGAGCAGGACTCGGCGCTGTTCAAGAATGACGCGATCGCGCGGCGCGATCTCGAGCAGGCGCAGACGGACGCGCTCGCCGCGAGCGCCGATCTCGATGCGTCGCTGCAGGAGCTTCGCGCACTCGGGGTCGAGGAGTCGACACTCGCGCTCTTGCGCGCGAACAAGCCGGTGAGCGTGGTACAGGGCGCCATTCGCTCACCGATCGCGGGCACGGTGGTCGAGCAGTTGATCAATCCCGGCCAACTGCTCCAGGCGGGAACGACCCCGACCTTTACGGTGGCGGACCTGTCCTCGGTCTGGGTCGTGGCGAGCGTGTTCGAGAGCGATTTGCCGCTCATCAAACGGGGAGAGAACGCGACCATCACGTCGGCATCCGCGCCGCGTGCATTCACCGGACGGGTCGACTACGTCGCCGCGGTGGTGGATCCGGCGACCAAGGCGACCGGCGTCCGCATCGTCGTGCCGAATACCGGACGGCTCCTCAAGAAAGACATGTATGTCACGGTGACGATCCGGTCCTCCACACCGCGCAGCGGCGTGCTCGTGCCCGTCGCGGCGGTGCTGCGCGATGAGGACAACCTGCCCTTCGTCTTCGTCGAAGGAAAAGACGGCAGCTTCGGGCGACGAATGGTGACGTTGGGCAACCGGGTCGACGACCGCTACGAGGTTCGCTCCGGACTCTCGGCATTCGAGAAGGTGATTTCCGAGGGCGGACTGTTCGTTCAGTTCGCGCAGAACCAGTGACCTTTCCGCCAACGAGGCCCGGCGACTACGAGCCGCGCGCACCGCACCCGGTCCACACGGAAGACCAGCGGGCGCATCCCGTAGCCGAGCCAGGAAAACCGTCGTTCGTCAATCGCATCGTCGCGATCTCGCTCAAGCAATGGCTCATCGTCCTGCTGGCGACGGCGACGCTCATCGGCGTGGGCATCTGGTCCTTCTTACGGCTTCCGGTCGATGCGTATCCCGACTTGTCGCCACCGCTGGTCGAGATCAGCACCCAGTGGCCGGGCCATGCGACGGAGGAGGTCGAGCAGTTGATCACCGCGCCCATGGAGCTGGCGCAAAACGGCGTGCCCGGTCTCAAAGTGATGCGCTCGGTGTCGCTCTACGGGTTGTCGGACATCCGCCTCACTTTCGAGGATGGCACCGACCCGTACTTCGCGCGGCAGCAGGTGCTCGAGCGGCTCGGCGATGCGACGCTGCCCGAGGGCGTGTCGGCGGGGATCGCGCCGCTCTCCTCGCCGTCCGGCCTCATCTATCGCTACGTGCTGGAAAGTCCCGATCGCTCGGCGATGGAGCTGCACGTGCTCCAGGAATGGGTGATCACGCACCAGTACAAGGCGGTGCCGGGCGTCGCCGACGTCTCATCGCTCGGCGGCGAGACGATGGAGTATCAGGTGCTGCTCGACCCGACCCGGCTGGCGGCGGTCGGACTGACGGTGCCGGTGGTGCAAGCGGCGCTCGCCGCGAACAATGGCAACGCCGGCGGCGGCTTCTACTCCGAGGGTGGGCAATTCTACTACGTGCGCGGCCTCGGGCGCGTCGCGACCACGGAAGACATCGGTCGCATCGTCGTTGCGGTGCACAACGGAACACCGGTCCTCATTCGCGACGTAGGCCAAGTGGTGATCGGCCACGCGCCGCGGCTCGGGCAATTCGGATTCAACCGCCGCGACGACGCGGTGGAAGGGATCGTCCGCTTACGCACGGGTGAGCAGGCGCAGACGGTGCTCAAGGGCATCCAGAAAAAGACGGCGGAGCTCAACGACAAGATTCTGCCGAAAGATGTGAAGGTGGCTCCGTACTACGACCGGAGCGACCTCATCCATCTCACGACGCGCACGGTTGAAGACAACCTGCTGCGCGGCATCGTGCTCGTCGTGATCATTCTCGTCTTCTTCCTCTACGATCTGCGCTCGGGATTGATCGTCTCGGTCACGATTCCGCTGGCGCTGCTGTTCGCGTTCATCTGTCTCGACCTGAAGCACATTCCGGCGAATCTGCTCTCGATCGGGGCGATCGACTTCGGCATTCTCGTCGACGGCTCGGTCGTGATGGTCGAGAACATCTATCGACGACTGGCCGAGCGAGATGCGACGACACGAAGTGTCACGGCTACGATTCTCGAGGCAGCGGCGGAAGTCGATCGCCCGATTTTCTACGCGGTGGCGGTGATCATCGCCGGCTTCCTGCCGATCTACGTGCTCGCCGGGCCGTCCGGAAAGCTGTTCAAGCCCATGGCCGACACGACGATCTTCGCGCTGATCGGCGCGCTGCTCGTCGCCCTGACGCTGCTCCCGGTACTCTGCGCTCGCTTTCTGCGCCACGTGCGCGAGCGACGCAACCCGATATTCGAGTGGATCCGCCGGCAATACGCGCGGGGTCTAGCGTGGACGCTGGAGCGGCCGCGGACGGTCATTGGCCTTTCATCGCTCGTGTTCGTGCTCTCGCTCCTGCTGGTGCCCGGCATCGGCGGCGAATTCATGCCCAAGCTCGACGAGGGCGCGATTTGGGTGCGCGCCACCATGCCGTACACGATTTCCTTCGAGGAATCATCGAAGCTCACGCCGCAGATTCGTGGCATCCTTAGCTCGTTCCCCGAAGTCACGGTCGTGGCCGACGAGCACGGTCGCGACGACGCAGGCGCCGACCCAACGGGCTTCTTCAACGCCGAGTTCTATGTCGGGCTCAAGCCGTATAGCGACTGGAACGGTGAGTATCGCAACAAGGCGGCACTGATCGATGCGATCGACAAGAAGCTTCACTCCTTCACCGGCATCACCTTCAACTTCACGCAGCCCGCAGAGGATGCGGTCGATGAGGCGGAGACCGGCCTCAAGAGCTCGCTCGACGTCAAAGTTTTTGGCAGCGACCTCGCGCTCCTCGAGAAGAAGGGGCGCGGCGTAAAGGCGGCGATCGAGAAGGTTCCCGGCATCGAGCACGTCACCGTGGTGCAGGAGCTCGGCCAGCCCGCGCTCACCATCGCCGTCGATCGCGACAAGATCGCGCGGTACGGCATCAATTCCGGCGACGTGAACGGACTTATCAGCGCCGCCGTTGGCGGAGTCGCGGCGACGCAAGTCAATCAGGGTGAGCGGCTGTTCGATCTCGTCGTACGGCTGAAGCCGGAATACCGCCAGACACCACAGCAGATCGGCGACATTCGCATCGCGACGGCGGACGGCCAGCAAATTCCGCTGCGCGAGATCGCTAACATCCAGGTCGGCAGCGGTGCTTCGTTCATCTACCGGCAGGACAACACGCGCTACATCGGCGTGCAGTATTCCGTCGAAGGGCGCGATCTCGCCAGCGCCGTTAAGGAAGCACAGGCCGCCGTGGCGAAGTCGGTGTCGTTGCCGCAGGGATACAGCATCCGGTGGGGAGGCGAGTACGAGGACTACACCGCATCGCGCACGCAAATCATGATCGTACTCCCGATCACCTTCGTGCTGATCTTCTTCATTCTCTTCGCGCTCTACAACAACTTCAAGTTTCCCTTGATCACGGTGCTCGGCGTGGTGCTCTCGGCGCCGATCGGCGGACTGATCGCGCTGCGGCTTTCCGGGACGCCGTTCTCGGTTTCCTCCGGCATCGGTTTTCTCGCGCTCTGCGGCGTGTCCGTGCAGACGGCCATCGTCTACATCTCCTACGTCAACGAGCTGCGCGGTGACGGCCGCACGATCGAGCAGGCGACGAGCGAGGCGGCGATCCTGCGACTGCGACCGATCATGATGACCGCGCTGGTCGCCGCGTTCGGCTTGCTCCCGGCCGCGTTGGCGAGTGGCGTCGGCGCGGACTCGCAACGGCCCTTCGCGGTCGTGATCGTCGG
>JALZAE010000573.1 GCA_030948535.1 Gemmatimonadota bacterium
TGCTCGCGCTGCATGATCTTCTTCACGACGATGGCCGCTGCGATGTTGAGCGGCATGCCTGAATTGTGTCCCTCCCCGTGACCCGGGGCACCGACGATCTGCGGGTCGCGATAGCCGACGCCGGGCTTCTGTCCGGCCTGCGGGATGTCGTCGATGTCACTGCCTAACGAGATCACCGGCTTGCCCGATCCCCACCGCGCCACGAATGCTGTCGGGATGCCGGCGACGCCGCGCTCGACCTTGAATCCGTTCTCTTCGAGCAACCCGCTCAGATACTTCGAGGTCTCGATCTCCTGGAAGCCCAGCTCGCCGTAGGAAAAAACTTGATCGACCATCACCTGGATCATCTTCGCCTTGGCGTCGATCTCCTTCTCGGCTTCGGCCTTGAGCGCGTCGAGGCGCGGCGTGCTCTCGTACTTGTACTTGATCGAATCGGCGGCGCGGTCACCGCCGCGCTGGGCGCCGGCCGCGACAGGCAGAAGGAAGGCGAGCGCTGAGGCGAGAATGGCGAGCCGGCCTGCGGATGCGGTGCAAGGCATCGAGCGGTCTCCAATGGGATGCGGACGAGGTCGACGGGATTGGGAGTTCCGACGGCATCATCATACGCGCCAGAGAGGCCGGTCGCGATGGGGGCGGACCTGGTCAGTGCGGCGTCGTAGCACCGGTCATCCAATCGGCGCGGACCTTCCGCTGTCGAGCCGTGGCGTGGGGGATCTCCTCGATGCGTACGGCCGCCCGGTCGTAGCCGCTCATGGTGACCGTCGCGTGTGCTGGGCCCGACGGACGAACCACCTCGAAGCGCAGCGTATCACCAATGTGCGCCGCGACGAGCGTCGTTCGCACCTCGGGCCACGTCGTCATCGGCTTGCCGTTGATCGAGATGAGCCGATCGCCGGTGTGAAGTCCGGCCCGGCCCCAGGCACTCTTTGGATCGAAGATGAGCATCTTCAGCCGGCCGCCCTCCGGAGGCACGAGCGCGCGAGTGCGCAGATCGACTGCCGGCTTTCCCTCGCGGTCCACGGCCGGCGCCCACGTCACGGCGGCACGCAGGCCGGCAGGCCGGAGATACCGATCGAAATCGATCGGCGTCGCGCCGCGCACGTTGGCATCGAACAGCGAGTGCACGTCGCAGCCGCAGACATCCGCCACCGCGCGCTGGACATCGCGGCCGTTGAACCCGCGCTCGCCGGAGAAGCGCTCCATCATCACGCGCATGACATCGTCCATCGACCGTTTGCCGGCGGTCGCATCGCGCACCAGCAGATCAAGCATCGTCCCGAGCAACTCCCCGACGAGATGGACGCTGGCGCTGTAGTCGCCGAGCGCGCCCGGCTGAGCGTTGTACGCGACGCGGCTGATCTGCTCGGCCGAGAAGTGCGAGTTGCCCGGGCTGGATTCGTATCGGCTGATGAGCCCCTCGAGATGCGCGACGCGGGTCGAGTCGAACGTGCGCAGATGGGCGCGCCGCTCGAATAGATCGGCGTAGTGCATTGTCAGCCCTTCGCTGAACCAGAGACCGGCCACGGGCTTCTGCGTGCGATAGTCGATGTCGCCGTATTCCTCGGGACGGATGCGCATGAGGTTCCACGTATGCGTGAACTCGTGCGCCGTCTCCGACAACACGTCGGACAAACCTTTCGCCATCTCGGCGCTCGGCGCGGCAAGCGTCACGGAATTGCGATGCTCGAGCCCGCCGTATGCGCTGTCCTGAAAGATGAAGGTGAACTCGCGGTACGGCGCGCGTCCGAACATTGCCACGGCCTGCCGCGTGATGGCTTCGAGCCCGCCGACGAACGCCACCGTATCGAAGGGCGCCGCGCCCGGCGCCGGCCAGTAGACGACGCGATGCGGTACGCCGTCGATCGCGAAGCGCCACGTACGGAAGCGCCCGACGAGCATCGGAGAGTCCATCAGCGCATCGACCGTCGGCGCGAAGAACGTGTGCGGATCGGACGTCGGCTCGAGCCCCGTCGCAATGTCCCACTCGTTAGGCAGATCGAGCGTGACGTGTGACGGCGCCAACGTCGAGCCGACGATGTACATGAACGAGTGCGGACCACCCACGAAGCCGCCCGTCGGCGCGAGGAACGGCTTCCACGCCGCGCGCGGAGATTCGTGCGGCGTTGGAAGCCTCAAGCGATAGCTGAGCACCACCTCGCCGCCCGGCGCGATCACCCGCCACAGGGCGCTGTCCACACGCGTGACCGAGCGCTCGGCCCCTTTCGACTCGGCGCGCATTCCCTCGACGTAGCGCGAATAGCGATCGTCGTACTCCGGATGCGCGGCCATCGCGATCCGAATCGTGTCCGGCGCGTTGCGGATGCGCATCTCGACGGCGAAGGCGGAGAGGTCGGCGGGGTCGACGCGAAGGCGGTACGAGACGATCGGCTGGGAATTCGCGAATCGGGACTCGACGCCGTCGAGGTAGGACTTTAGTGGGTGTTGACTCTCAACGATCACTGGCACGGCGAGCAGAGATAGGGATAGCGCGAGTTGTCTGAACATGGCTCGTGGCGAGATGGGAGGACCGTGCGCGGCTCCTACCTTCGTGCGAAACCGGCCATCGCGAGATGGTTTATCGGGAGACGTCAGATGTCAGATGGCAGATGTCGGTTCCACTGCGCAGCTAACGGATAACCGACTCTCTGAATTTCTTGGCTCGCTCGGCGGCTGGCCCGGGAGAACGCGGGCCCGGCGTGCCAGGGCTGCTGGCGACGTCGAGTATTACGAACGTGGGGCCGGGGGCGCCGAGAATGGTCGCGATGTTGTTGCGCCATGCGGGGAGCTCTGAATAGCGGAACACCGAGCGGATGCCGCAGGCGATTGCGACGGCGGCAAAGTCCACTGCTGCCGGTAACGGCTGGCCGCCAGTGACTTCGTACGCGCCGTTGTCGAACACGATGACGACGAGATTCGGTGGCGACGCGGCCGCGATCGTCGCGAGCGAGCCGAGGTTCATCAGCATGGAGCCATCGCCGTTACAGACGATCACCCGCCTGCTCGGCTGCGCGATCGCGAGGCCGAGGCCGAACGATGTGGCGTGACCCATCGCCGACGGCACGAGCACGAGATCGAGCGGGTGCGAGCCGAGCACCATCCACTCGCGCGCGGCGCCCATCGTCGTCACGACGATGTCGTCATCGCGGCGGACCGCCCGCAGCGCGATGAGCGCATCGCGCGCGGACATCCTGTCGGTCGTCGTCACGCCTTCCCCTCGGCGATGAGAAGCGCGCCGGGCTTCATGGCGGCGCGACAGGCCTCGTAGTACGCGCGCATCTCACCGAGCTGGGCGGGCGCGGTGACCAGCAGGTAGTCGATCCGCCAGGCATCGAGAATCGGCTCGGTGAAAAAGAGGCACGTGTCGCCCGGCAACGCGTCCTGATTGAGAAAGCTTCGATAGCCAATGAAGCTGAAGATCGGCAGCTTCCAGTCGTGGAGCGCATTGCGCAGCGCATCGCCGGACTCGAAGAGTCCCGTGCATTGAATCATCACGATTGGTGTCGCGCCGCCGAGGTACAGGCCCGCCGCGACGCCCCATGCTTCGCCCTCGCGGCAGACGCGCACGAGCCGTAGCCGGGCGTGCTGCTCGATCGCGTCTTGCCATTGACCCAATGTCGAATCGGGCAGCGTGACGATGTGGGTCACCCCGAGAGACGCGAGCAGCGTGGTGATCTCGTCGCCGGAAAACATGGGGAAAGAGTGCGCCTCGCCCAACGGCGCGGCAAGCCGACAACCAGCGAAGTATCTTGCTCCCCGACGCCTGACGCCCGATGCCCGACGCCCGACGCCCCCTCCCATGCTCAACCACACGCCAAGTTTCGATTCCACCGCCGCCTCTCGTCTAGCGCGCGAACTGTACGGCGTCGATGCCAACGCCGTCGCGCTGCCGAGTGAGCGCGATCAGAATTTCTTGCTCATCCCCGCGTCGGGCGAGGGGATGGTGCTCAAGATCGCCAATGCGCTGGAAAGCGCGGCGATGATCGCGGCGCAACAGCGCGCGCTGCAGCATCTCGCCACCAGATTGATGCTCACGCCGATCGTCGTGGTGACGACATCGGGTGAAACGGTGACGGAGACGACCGCGGCGGATGGCCGTCCGCATCAGCTGTGGGCGATCACGCATCTGCCGGGCGTGCCGCTGGGAACCGTGCGCCGGAGAACGCCCGCCCTGCTCCACCACCTCGGTGCGAGCATCGGCGCGCTCACGCTCGCATTGCGCGATTTCGACGATCCGGCGCTGCACCGCGATTTCTGTTGGGACTTGGCGAACGGCCGCCGGGTGATCGACGCTTACCGATTGCAGGTGGAGGACGCCGGCACTCGTGCGGCGATCGCCGCGCTGGTTGGCCGCACCGCCGACCGGCTCGATCCCCTGCTCTCGTCTCT
>JALZAE010000603.1 GCA_030948535.1 Gemmatimonadota bacterium
GGGAGTTATCGCGGAGACAATGGGCTCGCGTATTTCGATCTCAACGACTTCGACGAGGGGGCACTGGGGCCAGCGACGTGGGAGCTCGCGCGGTTTCTCACGAGCGTGCTCCTGGCTGCGGACTCGCTGGGCCTGTCTGCAGAGCAAAGCACGGCACTGTCCCGCGGCTTTCTCACCGCGTATGCTGACGCGCTGGCGGACGGCAAAGCGCGTTGGGTCGAACGCGCGACGTCGATCGGGATGGTGCGTGACCTGCTCGGAAGCGTGAAGCGCCGCTCGCGCGCGGCGTTGCTCGACGCGCGCACCGTGAGCGACGGCACACGACGGATGTTGCGGATTGATGGGCGACGCACTCTCGCGCTTCCCAAAGGGACGCGCGCGGACGTGGTCGAGTGTCTCGAACGGTTCGCCGCGTCCCAGCCCGATCCCAGGCAGTTCAAGGTCATCGATGTCGCTCGCCGAGTCGCCGGCACCGGCAGTCTCGGCGTCATGCGCTTTGTCGTGCTCGTGCGCGGCTCGGGCGCGCCGAACGGATATTTGCTGCTCGACCTCAAGGAAGCGCGGCCATCGGCGCTCGCGCCGTACGTCGATGTCGCTCAGCCTGCGTGGGCCGACGAGGCAGACCGGGTGCTTCGCATCCAGCGCCGGATGCAAGCGATTTCGCCCGCGCTCCTGCAAGCGGTGTCGCTGGAAGGCCGGCGATTCATTCTGAAGGAGCTCCAACCGACGGCTGATCGCCTCGCGCTCGAACATTGGAACGGCCGCCTTGGGCGACTCCAACGCGTCATGACCACCATGGGCCACCTCGTCGCGTGGGCGCAGTTGCGGAGTGGCTCTCGCGATGGGTCGGGCGGCGCGGATTCACTCATCGCCTTCGCGCGAACCAAGGGCTGGCGCACGGACCTCGTGCGCTACGCCCGGCAATATCGGAGGACTGTGCAGCGCGACTGGCGTCGATTTGCCGCCGCATTTGAAGCGGGGTCGCTCGGCGTGTCTCCGCCCGCGGCCGCCAACAAGGAAAGCGTGCGACGAAGGAAATAAGCGGCCGACGTATTGGCCGCCAGCCGTTGCGCTGTGTGGGATGGCCGAGGGTCTTCCCGAACGCTACCCGCACGCGATCGCGCGGCGCGGCGAATCCTCAGGCCGGCGACGCAGCGGCGGAGGAAGGTCGACACGCTCCAGTCGCGGTCAGCTACATGGTGGCGGCAAACGCGCGCCCCCCTTCGTGCAGAGCTGACGCGTGTCGTGTCCATCCCGCCCGACGGCGCGATCCATGCGACGGCATGGTACGCGCGAACTACCGCATCCGCACCTGGATACCACCGACTCGACAGGAGCTTCCTCCATGAAAACTCGCGTCCTCTTCGCCATGGCCGCACTTGCAGCGCTCGCGGCCAAGCCGAATTACGCCTTTGCCCAGGCCGCCACGATCTGTAAGGACGGCACGACGTCAGACGTCTCCGGACGCGGGGCGTGCTCTTCGCACGGTGGCGTCGACAAGAAGGCAACGAGCGCAGCTTCCAAGACCGCGAAGGCCAAGGAAGTCACCTGCGGTGATGGTACGATGTCGAAGCCTGGGCGAGGCGCATGCGGGCATCACGGCGGGATCAAGGGGAACGGCGCAGCTACCGAGACGGCCCCGGTCACTCCGTCCGCCACTCCCGCAATGAAGCGGAGCACACCAGCAGCGTCTACGGCAGCGGCAACTCCCGCAACATCTGGGGCGTCCAATGCCACTGGTGGTTCTGGGAAGCGTGAAGACAATGATCCCACTGGCGCGATCGCCAAGTGCAAAGATGGAATGTTTTCGCACTCCAAGCATCGGCAGGGTGCGTGCTCACGCCATGGTGGCGTGGCCCAATGGATAACGAAATGACCCTCGGCGGACCCGGGTGGGTGCCCTCATCCGGGCGTGGGATTCGTTGGTCAAGCGACGGTCTACGACGCCAGACAGAACTGACGCGCCTCGCGTCGAGTATCGCCGGCGAATTCGCCTGATGCTCGACAACCTGAGCAGGCACACGTCAGTGGAAACGTTGACATCGGGTCGCCGGCAGGACGGTTGCGCAACGGCAGCCGGCCCGCGCCCCACTCTTCCCTGCATCCCGCCGCAGCCTATGCCGTTTCTTCGGTCTCTTACCCTGCTGGATGGACGCGAGTGCTCTCTGATGGAAGCGCAGCGTGCGTCCAGCGACTTCCCCCGACACGGCAATCCGCGCTCCGCGATTGTGCACTACCACTGCGTCGGCGAGCCGAATCTTCTCCTCGAGTTGCCACTCGACTGGCATCGAGCACCCGAGTCCGTGGTGGTCGCGTGGGTTCGCGATGCGCTCAAACGATTCGACAGCGCATAGCGCGGTGCGACGGGGAAAGCGTTCGCCGATCACTGCAATCGCACACGCGAGATCGATCTGCGACTCTATCCTCCCTACTCGGCAGACATCCTTTGCAAATGTCTCCTGGAGATGTGTAGCGACCGGGTCCCGTCAGGGCGCCGTTCAGGTGACGTTGGCGACCCGGATTGTCTGGTATCCGCGCCTCGCTGTAAGGCGCTTTGCGTCGACGTGTCGCGGGTCGTACGCCTTTTCCAGTTCCATCGCAGCTGCCTAACGAATTCCTGAAATGCGTCGGGGGTCCGTTAGGGCGACACCGTTGTCAGCCATGTGATTGGATGAAGCTCCCAGGCCGTGGCGCGCCAATTCCCTGCGTGACCCGGCGCGGTGTTCTCTGAGGCGTCGCGATGCTCGATGTCGAACATGAGCCAACCACGGAAGCGCACGCGTTTACCAACCAGCGATTGCAGACCGGCAGTGGTCCAGGTGAGTCCCGCGGCCTGCATCGCCGCGCGCCACCGGGGAGTGACTTCGACGATGACGCGCCGCGTTGCCGGAACTCCGGGGCCGATGCCGAGCTCGATGTGTGTGTCGCGGAACACGGGGTCGGTGGTCTTGCAGTTGACCGTCTCGATCCCGCCGACTTTCACCGCTAGCACCACGCCCTCGATGATCGCGCCTTTCTGCTCGGTGAATCGGTGATCATCGGCACCCGGAGCGAGCATCGCCTCGAGGGTGACGGTTGAATCCAACTCGGCATCGGTCGGCGCGATGAATCGGTTCTTGAGCACATTGAGCGATTTGACGGCTGGTTGCACTGCGTTGCCGAGTAAGGGACAGCCATGATAGTTCTGCGGTGCGGAGGTGACGGGCGGAGGGGCCACCGATGGCGGGGTGACCGGGGGAGGAGTAACGGGTGGAACCGTTGGCGGAGTGATGACGATCTCGACGAGCGCGCTGAATACCCAACCCGTATCCGATCCAGAGCGCACGCGGAGGAAGTCGTTCGAGGTATGCGCGGTGAGCAGCACCAGCGTGTCGCCCGCAGCTATCACGCGGATGGGCACCTGCGTCGTCGATGGCGTG
>JALZAE010000623.1 GCA_030948535.1 Gemmatimonadota bacterium
CCCCCCCCCCCCCCCCCGACGCCCAGTCATGCTTCTCCTGCTTCTCGCCGCGTGCGGCAAGGGCGATGGCCGTACGGTACTGACCGTCTACTCCACGCACGGCACCGAGCTGCTCACGTACTATGAGCAGCAGTTCGAGAAGGCGAATCCGACGATCGATGTGCAGTGGGTGGACATGGGGTCGCAGGAAGTGCTCGAGCGGCTGCGCGCGGAGCGGATGAATCCGCAGGCCGACGTGTGGTTTGGCGCACCGGCGGAGATCTTCGAGCGCGCGGCGAACGATTCGCTGCTCAAGGCCTACAAGCCGACGTGGGCGGCGGCGGTGGCCGCCGAGGCAAAGGATCCGCGCGACTACTGGTACGGCACGTATCTCACGCCCGAGGTCATCGCCTACAACAGCGATGCGGTGAGCGACGCCGACGCGCCGAAAGATTGGGACGATGTGCTCGATCCGAAGTGGAAGGGCAAACTGCTCATCCGCAATCCGATCGAATCGGGCTCGATGCGCGCCATCTTCGGCGCGATGATCGCGCGCAATTGGGCAACGACCGCGAAGCCCGACTCGGGCTATGCCTGGCTGCGCCGGCTCGACGCGAACGTGAAGGAATACACCTTCAATCCCGCAGTGCTCTACCAAAAGCTCGGGCGGCAGGAGGGCGTCATCACGCTCTACAACATGCCCGACATCGCGATTCAGCAGAAGCGCGGCTTCCACGTGAAGTGGGTGATCCCGGCGAGCGGAACGCCACTGCTCGTCGACGCCATCGCGATCGTGCACGGTACGAAGCACGCCGATGCGGCGAAGCTGTGGTACGAGTTCGTCACCTCGAAGCAGGCGCTGCTCGACGCGGCCGCGAAGTTCACGCGCATCCCCGTGCGCGCCGACATTCCGCCGGCCGAGCTGCCACAGCAGATTCGAGAGATGCGAGACCAGATCAAGGCGATGCCGATCGACCGCTCATTGCTCGCCACGCATCTCGACGAGTGGATGAAGTACTGGAGCGATCACATCCGGAATCAGAACCGGGGCTCGTGACCGGGCCACTGCGCAGCGCCGGCACACTCTCGCTCGACGGGCTCACGCGGCGCTTCGGCAACGACGCCGGTGTGAATGCGCTGACGTTCGAGGTCGCGCGCGGCGAGCTCCTGGCGCTGATCGGCGCGTCCGGGTCCGGCAAGACGACGACCCTGCGGATGATCGCCGGCTACGAGCGTCCCGACGCCGGCCGCATTCTGCTCGACGGCACCGACATCACGAGCCTGCCGCCGCGAAAGCGCGACTTCGGGATGGTGTTCCAGCACTACGCACTCTTTCCGCACATGAGCGTCGGCAACAACGTCGCGTTTGGACTCGAGGCGCGCGGGGTCGCGAAGAGCGAGCGTCTCGACCGGGCGAGCCGCGCGCTCGCGAACGTCGGGCTGGAGCACGCGGCGGACCGTCCAGTGCAATCGCTCTCCGGCGGCGAGCAGCAGCGCGTCGCGCTGGCGCGCGCGTTAGTGATCAGACCGCGCGTGCTGCTGCTCGACGAGCCGCTCTCCAATCTCGATCCGACGCTGCGCCGCTCGACGCGCGAGGAGCTTCGCGCGACGTTGCGCCGCTTCGGCGTCACCGCTGTCTTCGTCACGCATGATCAGGAAGATGCCTTCGCCATCGCCGATCGCGTGGCGGTGTTGCAGCGTGGCACGCTGCTGCAGATCGGCACGCCGGAAGAGCTGTACGATCTGCCCGCATCGAAGGCGGTGGCGGAGTTCATCGGCACGGGGGCGCTGGTGCCGGCCCGGCGCGCTGGTGCGGAGGTCGCGATCTCGATCGGAGGGGTGACGAGGCGCGTGCGCGCGGAAGGTGCCGCGACGGGCGATGTGCTGGCGGTGCTGCGCCCCGACTCGCTGGCGTTCGTGCCTGCCGAGCGCGCCGATGCCTGGCCGGGCCTGGTCACCGAGCGCCGGTTCACCGGGACGCTCGTGGCGTACCACGTACGGCTCGCCGGCGACGTCGATGTCGAGGTCCACTCGACGCATCGCGAGGTGAAGGAGCAGGAGCGAGTCGCCGTGCGCGTCGTGCGCGAGCCGGTGGCGGTGATCGCGCCGTGAGCACGTCGTCGAGCAGGTACGTGCTCGGCACGCGGCTGCTCGCCTGGCCCATTCTCGCGCTGCTGCTCTGGACCGTCGTCTATCCCAACATCGCGGTGATCGCCGGCTCGTTCAGCGGCGGGCTCGCCAACTGGCGCGCCTTCAGCGTCAATCCCGCCGATCGCGAAGCGACCTGGTCGACCTTCGTCGTCTCGTTCTGGTCGGTCGTGACGTCGGTGATGATCGGTGTGCCGCTCGCCTTCCTGCTCACGCGATTCGAGTTCCGTGGTCGACGCGTCTTGAGCGCGGTCGCGACGCTTCCCGCCGCGCTGCCGCCGCTGGTCGGCGTCGTGGCGTTCCTCTTTCTCTATGGCGAGAGCGGCGTCGTCACGCGCCTCGTACAGCGCGCGCTCGGGCTCAAGCAGGCGCCGTGGACGCTTACCGGCATCTGGGCGATCGTCTTCATCCACGCGTACACGATGTACGTGTACGTCTTTCTCTTCGTGCAGGCCGGCCTCGAGCGCTTCGACACATCGCTCGACGAGGCGGCCGCCGGACTGGGCGCATCGAGGTGGATGGGACTGCGCCGAGTGACGCTGCCGCTGCTCACGCCATCGATCGCCGGCTCGATGCTGCTCGTCTTCATGAGCGCGCTCGGCTCCTTCTCGGCGCCGTACATCTTTGGCGGCGGCATGCGGGTGCTGTCGACCCAGATCCTGGCGAGCAAGCTCAATGGCGCGATGGGACTCGCCTACGTCGAGACGACCGTGCTCGCACTCACCGCCGTCGCCGCGCTGCTCGGCTTGCGCTGGTTCGAGCGGCGCCGCACGTATGCGATGACGACGAAGGGACGCGTGACGCGCACCGTGGTTCGGTCGCGCGCGGCGCGCGTTGCCGGCGTGGTGCTCGCGCTGGTGGTGGTCACGGTGCTCGTGCTACCGCACGCGATGGTGATTCTCGTCAGCTTCGCGCGCGACGCGGCGTGGACGACGCAGGTGCTCCCGCCCGAGTACACGCTCGACAACTTCCGTCAGCTCGGCCACAACGCGCAGCTGTGGGTGCCGATCAAGAACAGCGTGCTCATGTCGCTGATCGCGACCGCGGCCAACGTTCTCGTCTGCTTCGTGGCCGCGTACCTCATCGTGCTGCGGCGTTTTCGCGGGAAGCGGCTGCTCGAGCTGTTGATCTCGATTCCCTGGGCGATTCCCGCGACCGCCATCGCGCTCGGACTGGCGTCGACCTTCGACCGAAACGATCCGGCGACGCTGCGCGTGCTGCTCGTCGGCACCTTCTGGATTCTGCCGCTCGCCTACTTCGTGCGCGGCATTCCGCTCGTCGCGTCGGCGGCGGAGGGATCACTCAAGCAGATGGACCCGTCGCTCGAGGACGCGGCCCACGGGCTCGGCGCGAGCTGGTGGATGACGATGCGCCGCGTGATCCTCCCCGCGGCGCGTCCCGGGCTGGTCGCCGGCGCCATGCTCGCCGCGGTGGCAGCGATCGGCGAATTCGTGGCGAGCGTGGTGCTGTACACCCACGCGAACCGCCCGATCTCGATGGAGATCCTCGCGCAATTCCGAAATCTCGCCTTCGGCACCGCCGCGGCCTACAGCGTCCTGCTGATCGCGCTGGTGCTGCTGATCACCGTGGTCGCGCGCGCGGGAGAGGGAAGCCGCTTGGGGCGGGTGTAGGGTGTGGGTGTGCGGCGTGGCTAGGCCGAAAGATCTCTGCGCAACCACACCCCCCCCCCCCCCCCCCCCCCCCCCC
>JALZAE010000498.1 GCA_030948535.1 Gemmatimonadota bacterium
TCGATAGAATCGCGAACGGCCGAGGCCAAGGAGCCATCGGTTCTGAGCGAAGCGTCTTGATTAGTTCTGATCAATTACCCGACCCTGATCGAGAGGGTAAGGGCGTGCACGAATCGAGCCCCATCACGCTGCTACTTCGGAGGCATGTCGTAATCCTGCGATGCGACGCACTGCCAGCGACCGCGAAGTCGCGCCCACGTGTCGGTGTATCGATAGCGATGCCGGAAGGGACCGTCTTTGCCGCGGCCTTCCGTGACGAGCACCCCGATCACCACAGCGGCGTCGCCATACACGAACGCCTTCATCGACTCGTTCGACGAGGCGGTCACGGTGTCGCTACCGGTCGTGAACTCCAGGATCGCAGTGCTCTTGTCTATCACCCCGCGCTCGTCGCTGTACACCCACGCCGGAGCGATGAGCCGATTGAACGCGGCGGAGTCGCGCTTGATGAGCGCGCGGGTCCAGTCATCCTCGAGCCGAAAGAGCGTCCGCTCGGTTGACTTGCTCGCCTGCGCGCTCGCAAGGCTCGCGGGTAGGGAGCCAAGGATCGCGGACAACAGAGTGACGGCAAACAGACGGCACATTGTTTCTCCGGTCGATCGTGATAGGTTTTGGCCGAGTTAAGCTCGTCTGAACTCGGTGCCACTACAGAAGTTGGTGCGGCGCGGGACGTGCAACGCAAGAGATCGATGACATACCGCGTATTGCTCTCAATGCTGCTTTTGAGCGCCCCAGCCCTCGCTACGGCGCAGGGCGCGGAAACGCGTCGCGCCGACTCGCTCAGGCTGGCCTCCTCGGACTCCTTGCTCGCCACCAACTTCCTCACGGAGCCGGGGGCGAGCAAGCGCGACAGCGCGTTCGGCCTGATTCGCGCGTCGACCAAGGGCTATCCGACCTCGGAGGCCGATAGCCTCGATTGGCTCGCGGCGAGGGGGAGCGCCGAACGGGCGAAGGGGTTCCGGGTCGTTGTTTCGATGTTCGATCGCCGGCTGTGGGTCATTCGTGGCGCCGACACGCTGATGTCCGCGCCGGTCGCCGTGGCGACGCGCGCTTCGCTCGAGTTCGGTGACAGCAGTTGGGTCTTTGATACGCCGCGTGGTACCCGCACCGTCCGCAGCAAGCGCGCGAATCCGCTCTGGACACCACCGATTTGGCACTACGCGGAAGTCGCTAAATCCAAGGAGCTTAAGCTCGCGTTCCTCTCACGCGACAACCCGGAGTGGCTCAGTGACGGCAGTCGCATCGCCGTGCGCGGTCGTGAGATCGGCCTCGTCACGCGTGACTTAGGAACGTTCCAGCCGCTGCCCGCCGACGAAGAGATCGTGTTCGACAGCACGCTCTACGTTCCGCCGCTCGGCACCAGGAATCGCCGCATCGATGGCGAGCTCGGAAAGTACCGCCTCGATCTCGGCGACGGATATCTTCTCCATGGCACGCCGCACATCCAAACCATCGGGGACGCGGCCACGCACGGGTGTGTGCGATTGACCGACGAAGACATCCAATGGTTGTACCGGCACGTGCCGGTCGGGACACGCGTCTACATCTACTAGCGCGGAGCGCTAGTGCATGTGCGCCTTGCCCTCGCCGCCCCAGATGCTCGCCGGATCGTCGCCTGCCCACAGGTAGACGTGCGTCATCCAACCGAACATGCGCGGCACGAAACGGCCGCCCGCCGCGAGGCACTCGTCGCGTGACGTGATGCGGAGCCACATCGCTGCCGTCGCGGGATCCGTCTTCGCTGTACCGTCTCTGATCGACTCCCGCGTGGGTCCGCAGAAGTTCACGTGCTCGTGCCAATGGGCGATGCCGAGCGGCAGGCGAGCGTCGAGATCCTCCGGCGTCGCGTTCGGCGGCGCGTTGTACATCGCGCCGGCAAGCTCCATTTCGCCCTTCTTGTTCTTCCGATAGAGCAACGACACCGGCTTCGTGGCATCGAACCCCATGAATGAGGCGAAGGCGTTCTGGATGTTGTTGTAGTGAAAGATCGGCTGCTCCTCGAGCTGCGGCAGGAATTTCACATAGCCGTCGGCCTCGGCGGCGTGAACGTCCTTGTACTTCGAGAGCGCCGCGCGTCCCGCGGTGACCACGGACGCTGCGCGCGCCGAGTCGTCTGCTGTCGCCTGCTTGTGTGGCGCCATGCGCATGTGCGAGCTCGTGTCGCTCAGGAGATCATTGATCGCCGCGGCAAGCTCGGGGCTGTCTGGTATAGAGAGACTTTGGATGGCGTCGAGGGCGCGAATTCCGGAAGGCCGCGCCGGCGGCGTCTGGGTGGAGGCGACACCGACGACACCGCCAACGAGAAGGGCTGCAAGGGCGAACAGATGACGAGGCATGGGGGCAGTTGAAGATGTCAGACGTCAGATGTCAGATGTCCGTGACTGAACCTACTACCCTGCGGCGTCTCCGTCTGTTTCGCTTTGCTGGCGCTACCTTAGCCCAACGACTCCCTTCGCCGCGGCAAACAGTCTCGCCGAGTCGTAGCCTACGCCGTCCTTGAATACCGTCTCCATGCGCTCGACGTCGGCAATGCGGACCGAGGGGTCGCCGCGGATGACGACGAGGTCGGCCGCTTTTCCGACAGCGATCGTGCCGACCTTGTCCGCGCGGCCGAGATACTTCGCGCCGTTGAGCGTCGCGATTGAAATTGCTTCGAGCGGCGTGAAGCCCGCTTCGACCAACAGCTCGAGTGCTCGCTGATTCGAGTAGCCCGCGATGACTCCGCCGAACCCCGTCGGGTCTGTGCCGACGAGCAGGAGCCCGCCGGCTTTGGCGAAAGCGTGCTCGAACTCCATCTCTTTCTGAAAGAGCGCTGGCCACGGCGAGTTCGGCGTCTCGACGGCGCGGGCGCGACTGGTGAGATACGCCGCGCGCGCATCGGCGATCATCGCATCGAGCACGCGCTGGTTGATCGTTTGGCGACCGGGCGTGAATGTCTCGAACACGGTGAGCGTCGAGGTGACGGCGACGTGCTTGGCGACGAGATCGCGAATGAGCGATTGCACGGGCTCGCTCGCGATGTCGAGCTTGGCGATGGACGGCTGCACGGCAATGCCGGGGCATTCGTCGGGCTTCTTGTTCTCGACGAAATCGCTCGCGACCATCAGTCCGTGCTCGAGATCATCGATGCCCAATGCGGCCGCCTCGCGAAAGGTGACCGAGCACAGATGCCCGGTGAGTTTGAGTCCGCGCTTGTGTGCTTCGGTGATCGCGGCGCCGAGCTCGGCGCGGGTGAGGTTCATGTACGCCTTGAACGACGTCGCCCCGTGGTCGGCCCAGTAGGCGACCATCTGTCGCG
>JALZAE010000646.1 GCA_030948535.1 Gemmatimonadota bacterium
ATGTGCATGAGCTTGCCGTGATCGGGAATCAGCGGCGTGTACTGATGCGCGCGCCAGACCGAGTCGGTGATGTCGAGGTGCAGCACACGCATCTCGCTTCGGCGGCGCACCTCGGTCGCCGCCGTCCACTGGCGGTCGAGAGTGCGCCGGAACGCGCGCTCCTCGCCGTCCCACCAACGCTTGCCCCCGGTGAGCGACAGCACCAACAACACCGCCGTCGCCGACGCGGTGATCAACGCGCGCCGGCGTCGCGCGCCATCGAGCGGCTGCGCCGGCTCGAGCGTGCTCTCGCGCGTCGCCGACCAGACGATGCTCACCATTCCAACGACGAGGAACACGCCGAGTGCTACGAGCAGCATCGCCACCCGGCTATCGAGCGGCAGCTGCGCGCGCGCGACGGCGTTCACCGGGACGTAGAGAACCCCTTCCCCCTGCGCGCCTTCGACGGTGACGCGCACGCTGTAGGAGCCGCTTGTCATCAGCCAGAGCTGCGACGTGTACAATCGCCTCTCGCCAGCGATCAGCGTCGCGACATCGGGCTTCGGCGCGCCCTTGGTGCCAAGCGACCAGAGCACGGCTTGCACGGTCACCTTCGTCACGCCTGGCGCATCGACCTGCACGGTGACCTCGGCGCGCCCAGGGATCACGTCGGGCGGGCGAACCACGACCTGCACCGGATAGGCGCCCGCCTTTCCCGCTACGACGACATCCGGGCTGCCGACGTGTGCCGCGACCATCGAGTAGCTGACGGCCAAGAGCGCGGTCAGCGCGATGCGCTGGACGAGCCACTTCGTCATCGGCGCACTCGGCGCATCCACGATCCCCACCAGAGCCCCAGTCGCGCGGAGATCACGGCGTACAGCGCCGCCATCGCCAGTCCCGTGGCGAGCCGCGGATCCGGGAAGAACGCGTAGCGCTGCGAGAACGACTGCGGTCCCGTTCCGTAGTCGAATTCGTTGGCGGCGAAGAACGCGTTGCGCGCCAGCGGCGAATGCAGGAAGTCGCCGAAGAACCATTGCACGACGACGAAGACGGAGATGAAGGAAAGCCCCGCGACAACGCTCGCCAGCCAGTCGCGCCTGCCATCACTCGGAAAGCGGCGCAGCACGAGATCGAGCACCGCGGCCGGGATGACGAGCAGGAAGGGAAAATCGGGCGGCACCATGTGCGTCACCACGTGCCGGATGGGACCGAGCTTCGCTTCGGCCGGGAAGAGCGGCAGGATGAGCACCATCGCCTCGGTCACGATCATGTACATCCCCGCCACTGTCGTCGCCGGCCAGCGCAAGCGCGACCCGCGCGCCGTGCCGATGAGCAACAGCGGAAAGAGCATCGCGCCGGCTTTATAGAACATGCTGTGGTGCATCACCGGGATGACCATGAACTCCGTCGCGAAGATCAACACAAAGAGCACGACGAGTCCGGCCGAGTACGCGTAGAGATACTTGATCTTGCCCGCGTCGCCGTCTTCGGCGCGGCGATTCTGGAGCGCGAGCGTCATCAACATCGCGCCCAGCGCGATCGCGGTGATGCCGAGCCCGAGCACCACGTGCGGTGGGCTCAGAATCTTGACGTCGAGCCCGTAGGCGTTGTGCCACCAATCATCGAAGGGCGCCGAGGTGAGCATTGCGAAGGTGCCCCACACCGCCACCCACGCGCCGGTCGGTCCGGTGAAGTAGTGCCAGAAGCGCACGCCGCCCGCGCGATCCGCCTCGCTCGCGAAAAAGCTCGTCTTGATGATGATCCAGCCGCAGCTGAGCCCGGCGATCACCCCGCCGAGGTACTCCGATATGTGCGCCGGCGTCCAGAACGTGTCGCGGCCAATGGTGCGATGCCACGAGATGTCCCATAGGATCCCGACGACCACGGCGGTCGATGAGAAGAGCACGCCAAGTATCGGCCACGGTACGGTGGACGCGCGCGACTCGCCGCGCGAGCGGACGGAAGAGAGCGGAAGCGCTGAGGATGACATGGCGGAGCGGGCCGGTGTGGAGGTAGCGCCAAGGTATTGGCCGGGCCCCCGGCGAGCCAGATGCGTTGCGCGCCGCGGTACCGTCCGCCAAGATTCCCGCGCCTCATACCCGGAACTGAATGAATGAGGTGGCTCAAGCGCATCGGTTACGTACTGGCGACGTTGCTAGTTCTCCTCCTAGTCGCGGTCGGCGCGATCTACGCCGCGAGCAGCGATCGGGTGAACAAGACGTTCGCTGTGACGCCGAAGCCCGTACCGTACCAACGGACTCCGCCGGTCTAGCACGCGGACACCATCTCGTGGTGGCGATCGCAAAATGCGCCGGATGTCATGGCGACGATCTCGGCGGGAACGCCGTGATCGAGGGCGGCGCCTTCGGGCGCGTCTATGCGCCCAACATCACGCGCGGCACCGGCGGCGTCGGCTCGGTGATGGCGTCCGATGTCGATTGGGTGCGGGCGATTCGCCACGGCGTCGCGCCCGCCGGCCGCGCGCTCTTCTTCATCCATCCTTCGAGTACTCGCCGATGGCCGATGATGATCTCGGCGCGCTGATCGCCTACGTGAAGACCGTGCCCGCGGTCAATCGCGATGGTGCGCCGTCGAAGAGCAGCCTGCTGCCGCGCGCGCTGATGGTGCTCGGCAAGCTTCCCGGTCCCGACGCCGAGCGCATCGACCACGACGCGCCGCGTCCGAAAACGATCCCGCCCGATACGTTGAGCGCATACGGCAACTACCTCGTGACGATCGGAGGATGCACCGCTTGCCACAACACGAGTCTGTCCGGCGGCTCCGCGATGGCGCCGCGCGCGCCGCCAGCGGCGAACATCACGCCCGGCGGCAATGTAGGCAAATGGACGTACTCGCAATTCGTGCAGACCCTACGCACCGGCACGCGCCCCGACGGCACGAAGCTCGACCCGAGGATGCCGTGGAAGTTGGCGGGGCAGATGACCGACGACGAGATGAGCGCCGTGTGGAACTATTTGAGATCGTTGCCGGCTCGCCGAGCTAACCGCACCCATCCCCCGACCCCCCACCCTTCCCTACACCACCACGTTCAGCATTCGCCCCGGCACGAAAATCACCTTCTTCGGCGGACCGGTGATGAATTTGGCGATCGAGGCGTCCGCTCGAGCGGCGGCGAGCGCGGCAGCTTGGTCGTCGGTTCGGTTCAGCGTGATCCGCCCGCGCATCTTGCCGTTCACCTGAACGGCGATCTCGACGGCATCGTCGACCAACATCGCCGGGTCGGCGACGGGCCAACCGGAATCGAACACGCTTTCGCGATGACCGAAGCGCGACCACAGCTCCTCGGCCATGTGCGGCGCGTACGGCGCGACGAGCTGCGCCATCGGCTCGACCTCGGCACGGTGCGGCGTGCGCTCGTTGGCGCGGAGCGTGTTCATGTACTCCATCATCGCCGCGATCGCCGTGTTGTAGCCGAGCCGAGGCGTGTCGTCGGTGACCTTCTTGATCGTCTGATGCAGCTTCCGCATGACGGCCGCATCGGGCTCGCCGTCGTTGCGCATCGACTCGACGGTGGACCAGAGGCGATCGAGGAACCGCTTCACGCCCGAGATGCTCCGATCGCGGAAGTCGCCACCTTCCTCGTACGGGCCGATGAACATGAGGTAGAGCCGAAATACGTCGGCGCCCCAATCGAGGATGTACTGATCCGGATTGACGACGTTGCCTTTCGTCTTCGACATCTTCGCGCCTTCGCGAATGATCATGCCGTGGGCACGGAACCGTTTGTACGGCTCCTCGAAAGCGAGATAGCCCATGTCGTGCAGCACCATCGTCACGAACCGCGAGTACAGCAGATGCAGCACCGCGTGCTCGTTGCCGCCGATATAGCTGTCGACCGGGAGCCACTTCTCGGTGAGCGCGGCATCGAACGGAACGTCGTCGCGGCCAGTGCTCGTGTAGCGCAGGAAATACCACGCGCTGTCGAGGAAAGTGTCCGACACATCCGTCTCGCGCCGAGCCATCTTGCCGCACTCGGGACAGGGTACGCGATACCAGGACTCGTGACGCGCCAACGGCGACACGCCCGTGTCGTCGGGACGAAAGTCCTCGACGTCGGGGAGCACCACGGGCAGATCCTTCTCCGGCACGGCCTGCATGCCGCACGCGTCGCAGTAAATGATCGGGATCGGCGGGCCCCAATAGCGCTGCCGCGAGATGCACCAGTCGTGGATGCGATAGTTCACCACGGCCTTGGCCGCGCCACGCTCGGCCAGCCATGCGGTGATCCGGGCGATCGCATCCTTCACCGGCAATCCGTCGAAGTCACCGGAATTCACGAGCGGCCCGTCGCCGGTGTACGCCTCGTTCGCGACATCGCCGCCGCTGACGACTTCGACGATCGGCAGCCCGAACTTTCGCGCGAACTCGTGGTCGCGCTCGTCGTGTCCCGGCACGGCCATGATCGCGCCGGTGCCGTACTCCATCAGCACGTAGTCGGCGATCCAGATCGGAATCGGTTCGTTGG
>JALZAE010000658.1 GCA_030948535.1 Gemmatimonadota bacterium
GGCGCGCCGTCTCTAGCTACGCGCCAAGCGCCGCCGCCGCGGACTACTCCCGCCTCCCACGGCATTCAGCGCGCGATGAAGAAAGAGTCACGGCGCGACGCACTTGTCGCGGCCTTCGGCGGCATTGCGTTGGCGCATGGCCGGAACGATGTCCGTGCGCTACGAAAAGGTCGACGGACCGGCACGGGCGTCCGGCGGCGGCGGCGCTTGGCGCGTAGCTAGAGACAGCGCGCCTTTCCTTCGCAGAGCGCTTACCGCGGAGAGCGCGCTGGCTCGCAGCGTGTAAGCGCCCGCGCCGCCAGAGCCGGACGCCCGCGCCGGGCCCGCGCGATGAACCAAACCAGCCCGGCGCCGGCGGACCCGAGCCTAGAAGCTCAACTTCACACCAGCGCTGAGCGCGAAGTTATGCGTGGTGTTGCCGGTGACACCGAGACCCGTGGCTTGAGTGAAGTCAAACTTGCCGACGTAGTCTCTGGCCATGAGCCGCAGGCCAAAGTTGCCCGACAACGGAATGTCGGCGCCGGCGCCGAGCACGAGCGCGCCGTTGGTGGCGTCGGTGTTCACCCCGGAGATGTTGACCGCGTACTTCATTGCGCCGCCGCCGACCTGCACGAAAGGCGTGATCGGACGCGCCGTCGCGGTGCCGATGGGCATGCTCAGCTCGAGCGCGGCGTCATACGCCCAGAGCGAGCTCTGGCCGAACGACACTCCGCCGAGAAAGGGAACGCCCACCTGAAGTCCAGGCGTGGAGTGCGCGACGTTGCCGACGATCGCGATGTTGCTCGTGAGCGGCACGCTGAGCTGCGCGCCGTAAACGGCGCTGTTGCGGCTCGACAGGTTGGTGCCGAGCGGTCCGCTGAGCATGTCGCCGAAGAGCATGTAGCCGGCGTACGGCGTGACAGAGATGGACGGGTTCGAGCGAGTCGACGATGCGGCGAAGACCTGTGCGCTGAGGGGCAACGCGGCGGCGCTCACGGCGAGAGTGACGAGCGCGGCTGATCGGACGAGACGAGTAGACATGGTTGGTTCTCCTTGGAACCCTGCGGGATGCGAATGAACGCCAAGGAGAAAGGCACGTGCGGGGCCGCGAGTGAATCGCGTCGCGGCCGGCCGGCAACTCTCGATGCGCCGAGATGTTACGGTGATTGGTCATCCCGATCACAATGCCGCTCGTGTCCTCTGCGTGTGACGAAGCTCCGGGCCGTAGGTGGACAAGCCCGCCAGCCTTCGCAACACAGTTTAGCAATCAGGTGCGTCACGATCCGCGGAGCACACTCATCGGGTCGACACGCGCAGCACGGCGCGCCGGTAGCCAGCTCGCGAGGAGCGCCACGGTTGCAAGCAGCACGATCACGCCGCCGAACGCGAACGGGTCCGTGGTGCTCACGCCAAAGACGAGTCCCTTGAGCAAGCGCGTCGCCGCGAGCGATCCGATCTCGCCCACCACGATCCCGCTGATCGCCAGCAGCGCGCCCTCTCTGAGCACCAAGCTCAACACGTCGCCGCGCTGAGCGCCGAGTGCGATGCGCACGCCGATCTCCTGCCGGCGCTGCGACACGATGTAGGAGATCACGCTGTAGACGCCGAGCGTCGCGAGGAGAAGCGCGGCGCCGCCGAATATCACGACGAGCAGCAGCACGAACTTCCGGTCCGCCACTGACGTCGACACGACTGTCTCCATCGTTCGCACGACCACCGGAACATCCGGACGCAGCTCGCGCACGATCGCGCGCACCGACGCCATCACGGCGGTCGGATCACCAGGCGTCTGCATGACGACGTGCAGGCTCGACGCGGCGTGTGTCCGCTGCGGGAGGAAGGCGTAGAAGGTTGGCTGCGGCTCCGTCGCGAGGTTCTCGTCGCGCACGTCGCCGACCACACCCACGACCGTGAAGTTCCGCAGGTCGCCGTCCATGTTGCCGTACTGGATGATTTTCCCGATCGGATCCTCGGCCGGCCACTTTGCCTTCGCCAGCGAAGCACTGATTACGCCGACGTGCGGAGCGTCGGGCGTGTCGCCGGCGCGGAACGCCCGCCCGCGCAGTACGGGAATGTTCATCGCTTCGAAGTAGTTGCCGTCGACGACCATGAAGTTCGCGTAGCCGCCGCGTGTCGGATCCTTCAGCAGCTGTGGATACCGCGTGATGTCGATCTTCTCATCGGGACGCGTCATGATGACGAACGAGCCGTCGGCTCCACCGCCGATCAGTGGGAATCCGCTCGACGCGCCGACCTTGCCTACGCCTGGAATGGCCGCGGCGCGCGTCATGACCTCGCTGTAAAAAGCAACGCGCCGCTGCGCGGCCTCGGCAGCCGGCTCATAGGGGAAGTCGACGTCGAGAATGATCGCGTGCTGGGTTCGATATCCGGGTTGAACGTCGAGCAGCCGCACGAAGCTCCGCGCGAGAAGTCCGGCGCCGACGAGGAGTATCACGGTCAACGCCATCTGGCTCACGACGAGCGTCTGGCGGATCCGCGCACTCGAGCCGGAGCCCGCCTGCGTTCGCTGCGACGATGACAGCGTTGCACGGATGTCGCTTCGAGTGCCCTGCCACGCGGTCAGCAAGCCCAGCGCGAGCGCGGTGAGCACCGAGACTCCGATCGCGAACAGCATCACGGGCACGTTCAGATGAATCTCTTCGGCGCGTGGGAGATTGCCGTTCTGAAGCGACATGAGCAGGCGAATTCCTCCCGCTGCCAACGCGATTCCGGCGAGGCCGCCGGTGACTGAAAGAAACGCCGCCTCCGTGAGGAATTGCTGCGCGAGACGCCATCGGCTCGCCCCGAGGGCCAAACGCACTCCAATCTCTCCTCGGCGCACCGACATGCGCGCGACGAGCAGATTCACGACGTTCGCGCAGGCGATGAGAAGCAGGAAGGCGGACGCGCCGAGAAGCACCAAGAGTGTCGTGCGCACCTTGCCGACGAGCTGCTCACGAAGCGTCACCGCGTCCGCGTCAGACATCCACGTCTCGTCGCCGTACTCCTGCTTGAGGCGGCGCGACACCGTGCTCATATCC
>JALZAE010000001.1 GCA_030948535.1 Gemmatimonadota bacterium
CGCGCGCCGCGATGGGCAATTCCGCGGTCAACTGCAAAGCCGCGGCATGCTGGGCCGTGTAGGGGTCGATCTCTGTTTCGGCCGTCACCGTCATCGGCGTCGCCACATCTTCTCCCGGAATCCCACGTCGAGTGCAGACCTGCGCTAGTGTGCGGGTTGGACAGCGCGAGAGCTACGTGGGAGGGACCTGATGCACTGTGCTGTGACGAAAACCTGACAGCCGTGACGAGTCGCAGCGCCCGATGTCGGTGAACAGTTAACGATCCTCGGACATCCGAGCCGCGGATCTGCTCGCTCGTTAACAACAATGGCAGCCGCAGATTTCCGCGGATCTCCGCAGATCGATCGCGCGCGCGAGGGGCATGTCGTGCACTATTCCTTTCAGGTAATTGAAGGAGCCCCTCGCAAAGTGCGAGGGGCCCTCCAATTCAATGACTTATCTGCGCAGATCTGCGGAGATCCGCGGCTGCCTTTCAAAGCAGCAGCATCTGCGGCCTCAGCGTTCGACGAGCTCCTGCAAGAGCAGCTTCACGCGCGGGTCTTCCGAGCGCGACAGCGAGCTGATCGACCGGCGGCGGAGCGTGCGGTCTTCTTCCGTCTTGGCGATCGAGATCAGCTTGTCGATCGACGCCTTGTCGCCGTTTTGCACGAAGGCGTTGATCAAAGACTCCTTGAGCTGCTGGTCCTTGCTGGCATCGTACAGCGTGATCAGATCGTTCGAGCTCGCGCCGGCGTGCACGAGGGTCTGCAGCGCGCGGCGACGGTCCTTGATCGGCGCGCTCTCGTCGCGCACTAGCGCGCCGAGCCAGCGCACGTTCTCCGTACCACCCATCTCGGCCAGGGCGGAGACGACCACTTCGCGCTGGCCGTCAGTGGTGAGCTTGGGGTAGAGAGAGCGAAGGAACGACGCGTCCTCGCTCGTCGCGTACTCGCGGCCGATGCCGCGCAGCGCGGCGGCGCGGATGTCCTCGCCGATGTCGGTGCGCGTAGCGGCGGTGCGGAGGTACGTGCGCGCGCGCGGATCGCCGGACCGGGCGAGCGTCGCCATGGATTGCTTGGCGAGCCAGACATCCGCGGTGCTGCGCGAGATGTCGATCAGCGCCGGGATGCCGTCGCCGCGATCGAGGCGCGACAGCACGTTCATCGCCGACTGGCGCACCTGCTGATTGTCGGTGGCATCGCGAGCGATGTCGGCCAACGAGGATGCGATGCGCGACGAGACGCCGTTGGCGCGCTCTTCACTCTCGCGTCCCAGCCAGTTGATCGCGCTCTGCCGCGTCTCGCGCGGACGGCTCTGGTCGCGGGCGAGCGCCAACAGCTGGGCCGACACGACCGCGCTGTCCGCGATCATTGCCGGAAGGATCGCATCGCGCCCCGGCCGGCCGTCGGTCTTGGCGGCGAGTGAGAGGAGATAGTCCGCCGCGTCGCGGGCCGACACGTTGCCGAGGTCGGCCGCGCCCGGCGTCTTGTCCAGCGGACCGACGTAGGTATGCACGTCGATCACTTCCTTGCTGGCGCGATTGAGCACCACACGCACGGGTCCATTGGCGCACGGATCCGTGCGCGCGATGTCGCTCATGTTGCCGTAGAACGAGCCGATGTACGAGTTGGGGCCGGTTGAGATGTACGTGCGGCCGTTCCCGCACACGCCGGCGCGCGCCGCGAAGCTGAACTGCACGAGGCCATCCGGCGCGGACGATATGCGCTGCGAAAGCGATTGCGCCGCGGCGCTCGACGCGGCGGCGAAGAGCACCGCGGTGGCGATGAGATGCTTGGTCATTTGTCGATGATCTCCAGAAGGGCCTTGATCGTGCGCGGATCGTTCTTGCGGGTGAGAATCGCGATCGCCGAGCGACGCAACTGCGGATCGGTGCCGGTGCGCACGATGTCGAGCAGCTTGTCGCTCGCCTCCGGCTCCTTGCGCCGCGACAGTGCGTAGAGCAACTGCTCGCGCAGCGCACGCTCGCCCGTGGCGTCATACAGCTTGGCGACATCGGCGACGGGCGCGGTCATGGCGACGCGGCGGATGGCTTCACCGCGCAGCTCCATCGGCTCTTCCGGCTTCTTGGCCAGCGTGAGCATCCACTGATCGTTGTCCGGGCCGCCCACGTGCGCAATGGCATTGAGCGCCCGCGCCTTCAGCCGCTGGCTCTCGACCTTCGCGTACATCGTGCGCAACCACGCCGCGTCCTCGTTCGACACCTTGTCGTGATCGAAGCTGCCGAGCGCTTCGGCGCGCAGCCGCTCGTTGGCGCTCGCGTTCTCGACAAGCGCGCGCAATCCGAGCCTGGCGCGCGGCGATTCGCTCTGGCCCAAGGCCTGGATCGCGGCGCGCTGCACCTGCTCGTCGGTGGACTTGAGCAAGTCTTCGAGGACAGGGATTCCCTTGTCGCCGGGCGTCCGGGCGAGAAAACCGATCGCATCGGTGCGGACGCCCATGTCGGGATCGTTCTTCGCGACGTCGGCCAGTAGCTCGGTCGACGACTCGTCCGCGCGACGGCCAATGAGGAACACCGCGCGACGGCGCAGGCTGGTCGAGCACTCATCGCGGCGCGCGATCACGCGCTTGAGAAGCGGCGTCGTCGCGGCGGGATCCATCTGGCCGAGCGCGCTGAGCGCTTCGATGCGGACGGCTTGGTCTTCTTTGTCGCACGGCGCGCCGGTCTGGCTCGCCTCGCGCTCGATCTGCTTCTGCGCCGCGCCATCGCCGCGATTGGCGAGCGCGCCCCGAATGCGGGCCGCGAGCACCGGCGTGTCGCTCGACTGGGTCGACGCCTGCGGGTACTTGGTTTTCTGCATGTCGAGCGCCGCGAGCCCTTCTTTCAACTCATCGTTCGCGCCGATGCGATAGAGCGCATACGCCTGCCAGTAGAGCGCGTCGGGCGCGTACGCCGACTTGGGAAACTTGTCGCCGATGTCGCGGAAGAGCCGGGCCGCACGCCGGTAGTCGCCGCGATTGAGCGTCTCGCGGGCAGAGCGGTAGAGGGAATCCGCCTGGTCGCCCTGCGCCCACGGTGCGCGCGGCACGGTAGTGAGCGCGGACGTGCCTGACTTCCAGGTACTGGTTGAAAAATCGCGATCGGCGTCGACCCAAAGATCTTTCAGGTGATCGGAATCAACGGCGAAGTTGTGGTCGAAATCGAAATCGTAGTTGAAATCGAAATTGAAATCGAAATTGAAATCGAAGTTGAAATCATTCTTCAGGTCGAACTTGAAGTCGTTTTTCAGATCGAACTTGAAGTCGCGCTGCATGTCGCGGAACGCCAGGTCTTGCTTCCACACGTTGTCGCGGAAGTCCCCGAGCTTGTCCTTGAGCTCATACTTGAAGCGATCCTTGAATCCGTCCAGCTGCCACACATCGCGCTGCGCGTCACGCTGGGCGTCTTGAATCTGTTGCTTGAGATACTGGCGCTCGGCCTCCGAGATCGGATCCGGCTTGGACTTGGACTGCGCACTGGCCGCGAGTGGCGCGACGAGTAGCAGGAGGGTGAAGGTCAGGCGACGCATGTGGTCCTCTTGGGTGTCAGTCGGGTGGCGATATCAGTTGTTCGAGCTGGCGATGTCGGCGACCGCGGTGCGGAGCCGCGGAACGACGTCGCGCTGTTTCAGCGTTTCGGTGATGAGATCGAGCTCGGAGGTTTGCTGCCGCGCGGGGAGCCGGGCGATTTGCGCGAGCACTAGCTCCAGGTCGTCGAGCAGGCTGCGCATCTGCGGATCCTTCGCGGCGGGAGAATCGAGGAGCAAGCGCGTGGTGGTGAGCAGCTCGGTGGCTTGCGACACCAGTCGCGTGTTCGCATCGCCGGCGCCGGCTTCGCGCGGGAGCGACGCGAGCAGAGCGACCGTCTGTCCGAGATAGCGGTTGGTGGCCGCCTCGTAGGCGCCGTCCACGAACACGCCGATCGTGTCGTCGGCCTGCTGCTGCTGTGCGACGGTCCGGCCGGCGATCGGGGCGGCCGCGACAACCGCGCGCGCAGGAACGACGTACCGGCCGACGCCGACGCCGATCACCAGCGCCGCGGCGATGCCGGCGGCCGTGGCGACCGACGATCGAGTAAAGATCGTCGTGCGCGGCGCGGAGGCACCGAAATGCTCGCGCTCGATGCTCCGCCACATGTCGTCGAGTGGCGGCTCCGGCGGCGCGTGATACGTCCGCGACGCATCGCGCATCAGCTCCTCGAACGAATCGAATTCATTGTTGTTGCTCATCGTTCACTGCTCCTAGCGGTCCCGCTGGTCACGTGTTCAATCCTTGAAGTCGGCGAATTCCGCGAGCGCTTTGCGCAGCACGGCCCTCGCATCGAAGAGTCGAGATTTGCAGGTGCCCTCCGCGACGCCCATCGCCGTAGCGATCTCGGCGTGCGTGTAGCCCTCGATGTCGTGCATCACAACCGTCAGCCGCAGCGACTCCGGCAGCGCATCGATCGCGCTGGTCAGTCGCGCCCGCAGATCCGGATCGGCTCGCCGCGCCGACACCCCGATCGGGTACGCCTCGTCGAGGTCGGTCTCTCGGCGCCTGAACGTCTTCACCTTCCGCATCCCGTTCGACGTGGTGCGTACCGCGATCTGGCGAAGCCAGGTCGACAGCGCGGCATCGCCGCGGAACGTGCCTAGCTGCGCAAAGGCGCGCACGAAGGTGTCTTGCGTCAACTCCTTCGCCAGATCCGCGTCGCCAACGAAGCGATAGATGAGGCGGTAAACCCGGGGCGCATGCGCGTCGTACATCTGACGTGCCGCAACACGGTCCCCACTGAGTACGCGAGTGATGAGCGCGCGCTCCTCAGTACGGTCGTTCACCCGGCTCTGCTCAATGGCGATTGCGGCTCGAAGCATGGATACGGACTAGACACGACGTGGAGAGAAAGCGTTGGGTAGGGCGTCGGGCGTCCGGCGTCGGGCGACGCT
>JALZAE010000013.1 GCA_030948535.1 Gemmatimonadota bacterium
GCTTCGCTGAGGAGCGCTGGGAGGCGCAGCGTGTCGCGCGCCATCGCCGGCTGCTGCGCGCTCGCGACCGGAAGGCATGACGGCGCCGCGAGCGCGGCGGCGGAGAAAATTAGGCGGCGACGGATCATGGCCGGAGCGCGTTGAGGATGAAGGCGGGCAGCTCGGCTCTGCGCTTGTCGAGGAATCGCTCGAAGGCGGCGTCGTCCATGTCGAGGACCGTGCGGAGAACGGGCTTTGCAGCGAAAGGGAAAACGCAGAGCGCGAGCAGGTTCACGAGGAATTGCTCCGGCGCGATAGGGCGCATGGTCCCCGCCGCGACCCCTTGCTTGAGCTGGGCGCGCAACCGGGGAAGAAAGGCGTTCGCGACCGCCGCCGGCGATGTTCCGGCAACCTCCGACATCAGCACCGTCATGCGCTCGGGGTGGTAGTGCAGCTCTGCGAGGATGTGCCCGGGGATGAACGGGCTCTCGCGCACGGTGTCGATGTAGACGTGGACGAACTGCTCGACCTTCTTCTCGATTCTGTCGTCGGAGCCGAAGACACGAACGACGGAGGGGAGGAGGCGAACGGCGACGTCGCGAAAGACGGATTGGGCCAGGCGATCCTTGGTGCGGAAGTAGTAATGGAGCAGCGCTTGGTTGACGCCGGCCTCTTCGGCGATCTCCTGCATCCGCGCGCCCGCGGTTCCGCGGCGGATGAACACGGTCCGCGCGGCGTCGAGGATCTGGCGCTCCGTCTCGCCATCGCGCGCGGAACGCGGGCCGCGCTTTGTTGGCCGCCGTGCTTTGTGTGCCATCTCAACCGCCCCGTCCGCTATAATTAATTAACTAGTTAATTAGATCGATAGCGCGGCGTCAAGGGCAGGGAATCCGGCGCTGCCATCAGCGCTGGGCGGGCAGGCGAGAGTGCCGAAGCAGAAAATCGAGCACGACGCTCGACGTCCACACGACGGCGTCGCCCGCGGCGCGCGTCGCCGAGAGCTGCCGCACCCACTGATGCCCACGATCGAGAATCGTGTAGAGCGCGAGATCTGAGGAATCGCAGCTCGCGTAGCGCGAGATCACCACGGGACCGATGCTGTCGAGCCGAGGGGGCGCGCGGCACCCGTCCAACAACGCCCAGTGCGCTATGGCGGCACGGGTGTCCAGCGTCGTTGCCCCTGCCGGGAGATCCGGGTCCGGACCTCCGTAGTAACGCAACACAGAATCCGCCGTCCCGTGAATCGCCACAATCGATACGGAGCGCTCAGGCCGGCACGTCGTGTCCGGGATCGCGCCCGACACCGGCGCGACGGCCGCAAAGGTGCGCGACAGCTCGCACGCCAGACGGTACACCATGCGCCCACCGTCGGAGAAGCCGGTCGCGTAGATCCGTGTCGAGTCCACCGACCAGCGACCGGCCACGTCGGCAATGAGCCGCCGGATGAACGCGACGTCATCCACTCGCTTCCCGTGCGGGTAGCCGCAGCACTGACCCGCGTTCCATGTCGCGTTGTCATCGAAGAGTCCAGCCAGCCCCTGCGGATACGCGACGATCACTCCCCGGCGATCGGCCTCGTCGTTCATGCCGGTCGCATCGCGCATCTGCTCCGGGCTTCCGCCGCCACCGTGCAGCACCAGGACGAGCGGCGCGGGACCGCCGCGCTGCACGGCCGCCGGCACATGGAGCAGATAGCGTCGCACGCGGCCGTCGGAGCTCACTTCGGCGTCCCAGTCGGACGGGCCGAGGCGTTGAGCGCCATGCGGTCGTCGCGCGCACGCGACGAGCGTAGCCAGTCCGACGAGACCCAGGACTGCCGCGCGCATCAAGGCGATGACTCAGTCAGGAAAGTCATGGCGCGTTCGATGAACGGACCCGCGAAGGTCAGATGGCGGATCGAGTGCCCGGTGAAGGGGATCACGAAGCGCCGATAGCGTCGCCCTCCGACTCTAGCGAACGTCGAGTCCCACTTGGCGAAGCCGTCGTCCTTGCCGCGCACGACGGCGATCCGAATCGTCGGCGGGATGTCGTGCACGAGCGCGACGGTGGAGAAGGAGCCGGGCCCCGATGCCTCGTCCCCCGACCAATCGCCGGGAGTCACGAAGAAATGTCCGCTGCCGCGCGTCGACATTGCCATCACGCCGGCGAGTTTCGGCGGCGGTTGATGCATGGCGAGCCAGAGCGCGATCTCCGCGCCGAATGAGTGCCCGGCCAGCACGATGGGCAGCGAGTCCGCGCTCAACTCACGGCGCGCGCGCGCGATCAGCGGACCGATCACCGCGGTGAACGAGCTCTCGCGCGCCTCCACGGACGTGCTCGGAAGCACCGCGAGCACTTGACGCAGATCCAGCCCCACGACCGAGTACCCGTCTCGCGACAACCGATGCGCGAGCACCTGGTGCGGCTGCCAGAACGCGACGTCGTTCCCGAAAAAAAAGATGAACGCACGCGGATGCGCCGTGGTCGACGGATAGAAGTAGAGAGGTTGGGCGCGCAGCACCGAATCGGCGGCGACGTACGTTGGCGCGAACTCGGTGCTCCAGGCGCGCCAATAGCGCCAGGCGCCCAAGCCGCTCACCGCGACGATGGCGAGGACTGCGAGAATGACCGCGCGATACCGTCTGAACCGTGTCAGAACGTCTCCGGCAAACTGGGTGGGCTTCACGGAGAAAAGTAGCGCATCCGTCAGCCGCGCATCGCACTACTCGGCCGCCCGAGCCGCAACGAGCGTTCGCAGCGCCCCGGTCATCTCCGCTGCAACCGCCGCCCACTCGCGGCTGTGCCGTCTTCTGAAGATGCGCACGGTGGGGTACCACGGTGACTCCGCGCGGTCGAGCTGCCATCGCCACTCCGGAAATGTCTCGGCGAACAGCCACGTGCGCGCGCCGAGCGCGCCGGCAAGATTCGCGATGGCCGAGTCGATGGTGATGACCAGGTCGAGCTGCGCGATGATGGCGGCGGTATCGGCGAGGTCGCGCTCCGGCCGGCAGCGCGGGATGCCGAAGCGATCCGCCTCCTCTTCGCGCTCGCCAACTTGGAGCGATTGCCACTCTACGCCGGGAACGGCGAACAACGGCGCCAGCACGTCGAGCGATGGAACGGAGCGGTCGCGGTCCATTGGGTAGCTGGCCCTCCCCGCCCAGGCGATCCCGACGCGCGTCTTCGCGCGGCGGGGCGCGAGCACAGGACCATCGTCGGGCGCGTGCAGATACGGAACGAGCGAGGCGAGCTGCTCCGGGCGCGCACCTACGAGCGCGGGCAGTGACCACAAGCTGCAATGGAGCCACGAGTCGTCGGCGTACTGCTCGTCGTCGTTGACGAAACCGGAGACGCCGGGCACCACGGACAACAGCCGCGACAAGCGCGGCTGCACATTGAGCAGCACGCGCTCGACTCGCGAAGCGGCCTCGGGGATGAATCGCGCGAAGACGATGGTATCGCCAAGTCCTCCATCGTGATGCAGCACGAGCGTGCGACCGGGTTGCGAGTCGCCGAGCCAGATGGTGTCGGTGCTCCGCTGCCAGGGCGAGAGGAGTCGCGGATTCATCGCGCTGCGATGGTGCTCCTCGAACTCCCGCCAGCCGCGCTCGTTGTCGCCGAGCAGCACGCGCGTCATCGCCGCATCGACGCGGGCCTTAGGTGAGGTGGGCTCGAGCGCGAGCGCGGCAGCGAAGCTCGCATCGCTTTCTTCGCGCGCGCCCGCCATCCGCGCCACCTGCCCGAGAAAGACGAACCATCCCACCTTGTCCGCGCGCAGCGCGCAGGCGCGGCGCGCGGCATCGGCGGCCGTATCATAGTCGCCGAGCGCGAAGGTGGCGAAGCCGAGTCGCGCGAGCGCTTTCGCGTCACGCGGATGCATGCGCACGTACGAGCCGAGGAGCCCCGCCGCGAGTACGGCATCGCCGGCGCGAAGCGCCGTCATCCCGGCATCGCTCCAGCTGTCGACGCTCATCGGATCGTCGCGCAGCGCCTGCCGGACGAGTGCGAGCGCGTCCGTCATCTGCCCTTCGACGGTCAGCGCATGCGCGCGCGCGAGCAGCGCGGCGGCGCCGGTTGGAGAGGGCGGCGAGTCCGTCACGCTAACGCGCCCGTCGGAGATGGAATGGGTCCGGCATGCTAACGCGCCGCCCACCGGCGGCGCAGATAGTCGACCGGACGCGAGGCATAGCAGGCGAGCTGCGCCATCGGCCCCCGCGCCTGGAGCACATCGCTCACGTACGCGCGCGACGGAAAGAGAAGCCAGGCCGCGACGCGCCCGCGCACCGCCAGTCCGCCGGGCATCTCGCGCAGGAGCGAGCCGGTGTCGGTGGCCGCGCCCAGCCGCGCCCCGTGCAGCGCGACGTCGCGCTCGATCGGCGTGCTCTCCCGCGCGCGCGCCTCGAGCCGCGCCAGCAGCGTCGCCGGAACGCGCGCGCTCAACTCCAGCGTCAGGTATCGCAGCGCAACGAGCATCGGCAGCGCGAGCCGGCTCCGTTCGGTCGTTTGGAGCACCTGATCCCAGTCCAGATCCGTGTTGCGATCGATGAGCAGCCATGCATCGCCAATCCACCGCAGCGAGGCGCGGCTCTCCGAGTACGACGCATGACCGCACACGTGCACCAGCGCATCCGCCGGCGAGAGCACGTGTGCCGTCGCGCCGCCGATGCGCACTTCCACACTCCGCCCCTGCAGCTCGTCCAACGGCAGCTCGTACAGTGCCGCCGAGAAGAGTCGTGTGTGCAGCTCGACCGGCAACGCCGTCTCGTGGCGCAGCAGCGCGGCCATCCCGCCCTCCTCGCCGTGCAGCGTCACCCGCTCGAGGCCGGCTCCCAGCAATGCATCGGCGGCCCGCTCGACATCATCAGGGGCCACGAGCAGCGCGATGTCGTGACAGTGCCGGAGCGCTGGGTCATCGTACACGGTGGCCGCGAGCGCGGCTCCGCGCAACAAGATCGCGTCGACGCTCGCCTGCTCGAGCGCGCCAAGCACGTCTCCGCAGATGCGGAGGTACGTCGTGCTCCGCATCTGCTCGCGCAGGTACGCCAGCCGCAGATAGGGCGCGAGCGCCGGATCCACATCGGCATCGCCGCGACGGAGCGCGAAGTAGAGCAGCGGCAGCAGTCGCTTTACCGAGCCGCGGTCACCGGCCATCGCGGCCTTCGGATCGCCGACCGTTTCCACCCAACGCTTCCACGCGTCGCGCGCGTCAGCGCCGTCACATAGGCACGCGCGCAGCAACAGCGTTTGCTCGGGCGTCGGAAGTGCGACACCGAGCGCGGCGATGAGGGCACCGGCGGACGCCGCGCTGAGACTCACGCGCTCTGCCCGCTCTCTCTCGCGCGGTCGAGCCTGCGCTTGAACGCCCGCAACAGCTCCTCCTGCTTTTCGTCGCGCCCGCGGCGGCTGAAGTTGTCGGCGTGCATGCGCCGGTCGATGAGCGCTTCGGCGATTACGTGCTCGACCATCCCCCGCGCGCGCGCCCGCGCAAACCATTCGATCCCCGCCGTGTGCAGCAACGCCGAGTCGAACACGCCGACGGCGTCGAGTATGCGCCGCCGCAACAGTATCGAGCTGAAGATGTATAGCATCTCGCCGGCGATACCCTTCCGCCGATATTCGACCGCCTCCGTGCAGTGTTCATCCTCCCAGAACGTGCGTCCATGGGTGAGGCAGCAGTCGACCGCGGGCTGCTCGTCGAACACTGCCAGCTGCCGCGCGAGCTTGTCGCGATGCCACCGGTCATCCGCATCGAGAAAGGCGATCAGTTCACCCGATGCGAGGGCGAGCCCAACGTTACGTGCGGCAGGCGGGCCAGCATTCGCCTGAAATTCGTAGCGGAGCGCGTCGCCATATGATCGGGCGACCGCGGCGGTGCCATCGGTCGAGCCATCATCGACGACGATGATCTCGCTGGAGCCGGAGCTCTGCGCCAAAACACTGTCGACCGCCTCGCGCAGGAAACGCTCGCCGTTGTGGACGGGGATGATGCAGCTGACGAGCGCGGTCATCCGGCAGACATCCTAACGTCATCGCTGCCCGCGAGACGGCGCACGAGCGCATCATAGGCGTCCACGTGCCGCTCCCAGGCGAACACCGTTTCCGCACGCCGCCGTGCCGCCGCTCCCATGTGCACGGCGAGCGCGGGATCGTTGAGCAGCGTCACGATCGCACTCGCGAGCCCAGCGTGATCTTCTCGCTCGACCAGCAGGCCGGTCTCGCCATGGGCCACCACCTCGGCCACACCGCCGACGTTGGTCGCGACGACGGGTCGTTCCATCTGCGCGGCCTGAAGCGCGACCAAGCCGAATCCTTCGGCGACGCGCGACGGCATCAGGAGCATGGTCGATTGATTGAGGAGGGCGAGAATCTCATCGGGGTGCACCCAGCCGAGAAAGTCCACGCTCTCTGAGACGCCAAGCGCGGTTGCCTGGCGCTCGAGCTCGTCCCGGTTCGGACCGTCTCCGGCAATGCGCAGGCGCGCCAACGGCGCATGCTCGAGCACGAGAGCCATCGCGCGAAGCGCGACATCGAAGCCCTTCTCGTCCGGCTTGGCGAGGCGTCCGATGCAGAGCAACGACGGCTCCGCGAACGCCAAGGGCCGCGGTGCGAGTGACGGCATCGCCAGCGCATTCAAGATGGCGGTCGACCGCGGCGCGATCTCCGGCAACTGCCGGCGCGCGCCGTCGAGCGCGGCAACCGAGCACGCTGTGACCCACGCCGCGGAGCGCATCGCGCGGGCGATCGGCGTCGACGCGGACAGGCTACCGTCGGGGAAGGCGCCGTGCACCGTGCACAACATCGGAGCGGGATGCGCCGCTTCGGTGGTGAGATGGAACATCACATCGACATTGATGTGATAGACCCACACCAGCTCGGCGCGGAATGCCTTCTTCAGCGCGACGACCTTCGCGCGTGTCTCGGCCCACCGCTCCACGTCGCGGCTCGCCGCCACCTCGTGGAACGGCAGCCGGCGCACGACCATGTCGTGATACGAGGACTCGGCTTCGACATCGGTTGGTTGGTCGGCGACGACGGTGATGTCGTGCCCGCGCTCTTTGAGAGCGACGACGATCCGCGCCGCGAGTACCTCCACGCCGCCGATCCTCGGCCAAAATGAGTCGCACCAGAACAGAATGCGCGTCACGCGGATCTCAACCGAGCTGTCCGATCAGCTCGGCGACGCGCGGCGCGATGCCGTCGATGTTGCGGCCCAGCTCGAGGCGGAAGGCCGGCACGCCGGCGACCAGCCGCGCCAACGCGCCGAACCGATTCTTCGTCGCGCCGAACGGCATCTGCATCAGCGTGCTCGGTGCCAGCGCGCGCAGCGCCTCGGCGCGGCTCGCGGGACGCACGCGCGAGTCTTCGGCGTCGACGACCATCGGCAGGGCGATTGCGCTGATCGGCGCCGACGCGCGCATGCGCTCGGGCATCGACTCCGCCACGTGGATGAGCGATTTGAACTCGACGAGATCGGAGCTGTCGATCGCCAGCGGCACAAGCGTTGGAAAGTTGAGCAGATGGGCGGGCTCGAGCCGCGTCGATCCGAATACGCTGTGTCCGGTGAAGGCGCCGTCCGGTCGCTCCTCGATGCCGACGTGATCGTCGCTCAGGAAGTCGAGCCCACCGTTAAGGCACGCCAGCGACGATGTCGACTTGCCCGCCCCATTCGAGCCGCAGAGG
>JALZAE010000015.1 GCA_030948535.1 Gemmatimonadota bacterium
CGTCAACAGCGCATAGAATATAATAGAGACCGAAGAAGTGGAAAGCAGATTCCGGGCGGCGGACATCGGTCTCGGCCTGCGAACGGCGCGCTACGCGGTCACGGACTGGCTCGTTCCGCACAAGACCATCGTCGACATCCCGCTGGGCTTCGAGGGCGAGGCCGTGCTTGGCATCGGGCGTGAAGTCACCACGGACTTGTCGATGCTGCATCTGGACATGTGGGCGGGTCGCATGTGGCTTCCCCGCCGGACGACGCTATTGGTCACCGATGTCTGGGCCTATGGGTACTACAGCGATGGCGGCATCGAGAGCGGGTCCTCTCGCGGCCAGTTCTCGGTCTATCAGGCCGCAACCGGCGGACAGTGGCTCGTCCGCATCGCGGGCGAGCGGTTGCTCTCTCCCGATCCCGACGTGCGCGCGCTCGCCACCGTCGATCCGCTCATCCGTTTCCTCTCGCCGCATACGCGTCTGGCTGAGACTGCGCTGCTGGCCACGCTCGAGCGGTCGTGGCACGTGTGGAGTCCGATTCAGTCTTTTACGCTCGACGGTGCGCTCTTCACCACCGCATCGCGGCGCGAGGGCAACCTGAGCCAGGATGGCAGCAGCGAGACCGTGTACGCGGCCGTCATCGGCGCGGGAATCCGCATCGTGCCGACGACCTCGGGCGTCGGCCCGGGACGCTTTGACATCATTTACCCGCTCGCGCGGTCGCCGACGCTCGCGCGGAAGCTCTTGCTGTCGATCTCCGTGGCGCCGTGGCTCGGCGCCGACCGCCATCGCGACTCCTTTCGCGACCGGTAGCGCGCCGAAAGTCCTCATTGTCGCGTCACGATACCAGCGCTATATTCCGGGTACGCGGTGTCGCGGTGCCGCGCCACTCCCAATGGCCCCGTCCACTTCTCGGAGTCACATGCGCCTGCTCGCCGGTCTCGCTCTCACCGCAGCCGTCACCGCTTGCGTCGAGCCCACCTCGAGTATCGATCACAGCAGCAGTCCGTCCGCAGCCGATGTCGTGGCCCCCAGCGCGACGACCGTCGCGACGACGGAGCTGGTGCACGTCAAGCTGCGCAACGATGCGGCGCAGTGGACGTATCAATCGCTGAGCGTGCTGCCACGCAACGCGAAGAACACGTTTTGGCTGGCGACCTTCGGCACGCTCGGACTCAAGACCCTATACGAGAGCAAGCAGACGACGTCGCTCAAGACCGGAGAATCGATCACTGTCGATTTTCGCGTGGCCGGACCGATCAAGGGATGGAAGGCGAAGCTTCATGGCGCGGCGGCCTTCGCGGGCGCGATCACGGCTGGCGTTACGAGCCCCGCACCGCGAGAGATCTGGTGCGGTCCCACCGGATGGACGCGGATCGCCGCGCACGAATACAACGTCGAGTTCCGCATCGCGTTGGAGCGCCATGGCAACGTCATGGTCCCACGCTGCCGCTGAGATCAGGTGCCCTGCCGCTCGGCGAGTGATCCCTAAGCGGTGAGAGCTGGTGTAGGCGATGCTGAATTTCATAGGTCACCGACAAGCAGCGCTCGCCGTAGCTTGCTCCGCCTCACTGGCCGGCGTGGGGCAGCGGTCGGGGGTTCCGGCGCCGGTCCCGATTCGCCCCTCGGACTCCGTAGACGTTCGCGGGATCGTCTACGCCGCCGACGAAGCACCGCTCGACAGCCTCCGCGCCGTGCTGGCCACCGGCTCGAGGCGCGACACCGCCGTCGTCGCCAGCGACGGCAGTTTCGATTTCGGCGTGCGCGAGGTTCCCGCCGACTCGATAACCATTGCGCTCGAGTGCGCGCAGGGCGAGCCGCGATTTCTTCGTAGCGTCGTCCGGCTGCGGCTGACCGACACGACCCGCGCCATTCGCATCGTCCTCATCCCAGCGCGCTGGACGATCGCGCAAGGAACCTACGCCGGCACCGTCGTGCCCATCAGCGTCCGCGCCGCGCTGATGCGACTCTCGGACAGTGGCAGCTTCTATCGCACGACTCGGCACCTCCCCTGGCTCGGCCCGATGATCGTCTCGTGGCCCGAGACGATGTTCCCGCTGCGCGTCGCCTTCCGTGCCGACCGCGCATCCCGCGCCATCGCCACCCGCGACTCGGTCGCCTTCTGGAGCGTGCTGCGCACACTCGAGCGCGACCTCGGCGAAGAGCTGTTTCAGCCCGCCATGCACGAGACGTTGCCGGTCGTGCAGAATCAGTTGGAAGTCGAGATCGACCGGCGGCAGTCGCCGGAAGGATTGGCCTGGACCACATGGAATGCACAGGGCGACGTCTTCGACGGCGACCTCAGTCTCAAGAGCGCCTCGCTCCTCGGCGAGCCGCGGGTGATCACGCACGAGGTGCTCCACGCGCTCGGTTTCGGCCACACGCGCTCGTGGCCGTCGGCGCTGTCGTTCCCGGCGACGGACGTCGCGCGTGCCACCGCGGGGGACGCCGCCTACGTGCAACTCATGTATCGGGTACGATCGATGCAACGCCGATTGGCGGCGCCGTTCGGTTTGCTCGAGGCCGCCGCCGGTGAGCGCTGATTCGGACATCTTTCTCACTGTTCCAGGCAGGAGCTGCGACGTATGGTTGCACGGATCGGTACGCAACCGCGGTGGCGGAGGTGAGATGCGAATGACTTCACGGGTCCTGCTGTGCTTGTCGGTCTGCGTGGCGGCCGCGCACCCGACCGCGAGCGCGAGCGCGCAGCGACTGGACTCGACGCGCGCGAAGCTCGACGCGCAGCGCGCGCAAGCGCAGTTCGAGCGCGAGCGGCGCTCCGTGCTCCCCGAGACGCCGTCGCGCCCGAGTACCGGGTACGACGAGCACATCGGGCGCCTCAGCTATTGGTACGACGACGATCCCCTTCCTGAAGAGCCGCCGCGCGTGCGCCTGGCGCGCGACCGTTTGCTCGCATCACTCGCCTCGGCCAGCTGGGTGACCTCGGGGGATCCATGGATCGCCGGTCAGCGCGTTCGCTATTTGGCCGAAGGTGAGCGTGGTGCCGACGCCGTCGCCGCCGCTCGTGAGTGTCGCTCCACCGGTTGGTGGTGCGACGCATTGCTCGGCTTCGCGCTGCACACCAACAGTGAGGAGGCCGCGGCCGACTCCGCGTTCACTCGCGCGCTCGCCGCGATGCCCGCGGACGAGCGCTGTCGGTGGACCAACATCACCGTCCTGCTCGACGGCGACATTCACGATCGGTACGAGAAGATGCCCTGCTCTCCCGCGCGCGATTCGATCGAGGCGCGCTTCTGGTGGTTATCGCAGCCGCTGTACACGCGCGAGACGAACGACCGCCGCACCGAGCACTTCGCGCGCGTCATGATGACGCAACTGCAACAAGATGCGGCAACGACGATCGGAATGAAGTGGGGCGACGACCTCGGTGAGTCGTGGATACGCTACGGCTGGCCGCGTCGCTTCTCGCAGACGCGCCCGCGCGTGAGCTCCATCGCGGCCGAGGCGACGGTAACGGAGCACGAGCCGACACCGGCGTTCAGCTTTGCGCCGTCAGACCGGGCCTTCGCGGATTTTACCGCGTCGCGCGAGAGCGACTATAGCACCAAGGCCGACCACCCGCGGTCGCGCTACGCGCCTGCGTACGCGTTGTCTTTCGCGTCGTTGCCGCATCAGACCGGCGTCTTCCGGCGCGGCGATTCGGCCCTCGTCATCGTGGCGATCAACGCGGCGTACGATCCGCGCTTCCTCGGGTCGGACATCACCCCGGCGCTCGCGATCACCCATCGCGCCGATTCCCTCCCGGAGATCACTCGCGCCGCGCCGCGCGAAGGCGGCGCCGCGGTCGCGATCGCGCGCACGGCCTGGTCGCCATTCGTCGCCAGCGTCGAAGTCATCTCGCTACAGGCCAAGCATGCGGCGCGCGCGCGATTTGGCGTTCGGCTGCCCGCCGCGGACACCGGCATCACGATCTCGGATCTCGTCTTCGTGCGCGACTCGCTCCCTGACTCGCCGTCGATGGAGGATGTCGCGGCCGCGCTCCTCACCGACACGCGCACACGTCGCGATCACAAGCTCGGATTGTACTGGGAGGTCTACGGCCTCGGTCGCGATACCGCGGAGGCCAGCGTGTCAGTGACGGTGACCCCGGTCGGTCGCGGCTGGTTCCGCTCGGCGACCGACGCACTGCGCATCACCAAGCCGACCGTGCCGGTCACCTTCACCTTCGGCCAGCGCCAGGACGGCGACCAACAGCGCGGCGTCGGCGCGCTGTCGCTCGATCTCCACGAGCTCGAGCCCGGCCGCTATCGCGTCGACGTCTTCATCAAGCGGCGTGAGCTGGAGACGGCGCGAGTGAGTCGCGAGGTCGAGCTGGAGCCCTGAGAGCGGGTGTAGGGTGCGGTTTGCGCAAAGATCTCAGAGCTAACCACACCCCGCCCCCACACCCCACACCCGCCTCACAACCGGTTCAGTCCCGCCAGCGCCGCCACCTTGTACGCTTCGGCGAGCGTCGGATAGTTGAACACCGTGTCGCGGAAGTATTCGATCGTGCCGCCGAGGGCGAGCACGGCCTGGCCGATGTGAATGATCTCGGCCGCGCGCTCGCCGATGATGTGAATGCCGAGCAGCTTCAGCGATGACGGGTCGAAGAGAAGCTTGAGCAGGCCCGTGTCGTCGCCGAGGATGGCGCCCTTCGCGAGCTCGTCATAGCGCGCGATGCCCACCTCGTACGGAACCTTGTCGGCGGTGAGCTGCTGCTCGTTGCGGCCGACGGTCGAGATCTCGGGAATCGTGTAGATGCCATAGGGGAGCACCTCGGGGAACGCTTTGCACTTTTCGCCGAACATGTGCCCGCTCGCCAAACGACCCTGCTCCGTCGACGACGATGCGAGCGACGGGAACCCGATCACGTCTCCCGCGGCGTAGATGTGCGGCTGCGAGGTCTGGAAGTCCGAGTTCACCGTGATCTTGCCGCGCGAGTCGGCGGTGAGGCCGGCGGCGGCGAGGTTGAGCAGGTCGGAGTTCGCCGTGCGACCGACGGTATAGAGCAGCGCCTCGCCGTGCACCTGCTTGCCGCTGTCCAGCTTGGCTATCACGCGGCCATTCTCCGCGACTTCAACCGAAGTCACGCTCTCACCCAATCGGAAAATGGCGTTCAGCTTCCGCATGTGGTAGCCGAGAGCCTCGATGATCTCGCGGTCGACGAAGTCCAGCAGCGTCGGGCGCTGGTCGATCACGGTGACTTTGGTGCCGAGCGCGGCGAACATCGAGGCGTACTCCAGCCCGATGACTCCCGCGCCGACCACGATCATCTCGCGCGGGATCTCCTTGATGCTGAGGATCTGCTCCGCGCTGAAGATCTTCTCGCCGTCGAGCGGAATGCTCGGCGTGAACGCGGAGCGAGTGCCGCACGCGATGAGAAACTTCTCGGCCTCGATGTTCTGCGGACCCACCGCCGTTTCCACCTCGAGCGTGTGCGCGCCGGTGAAGCGCGCCGTGCCGATGACGGTGACGACCCCGTTGCGACGGAGCTGGTTGCGAATCACCTCGACCTCGCGATCGACGACCGCCTGCACGCGCAGCGACAGGTCCGGCGCGGAGATCGCATCCTTCACGCGATAGTCCTTGCCGTAGAAGGAGTGCTGGCCGGCGCCCGTGAGGTAGAGAATCGCTTCGCGCATCGTCTTGCTCGGAATCGTACCGGTCTGGATGCACACGCCGCCCATCATGTTCGGGCGGTCGATGATGACGACCTTTTTCCTGAGCTTGGCGGCGGCGATTGCGCCTTTGTGTCCGGCGGGACCGCTGCCGATCACCGCGACGTCGTATCGTGTAGAGGCCATGGAGGGAGTATCGGCGCGGCCGGCGTGCGTGGCAATCCGCGACTTGTGGGGGTCCGCCTATGAACTACATTCGCCGAACTGCGAAGATGACGATCGGCGGGCGTTGTTTCTCTGTGTCATCATAGATGACGCAGAGGCCGCAGATGAGACTGCCGCGATGGGTACCGAGCAACAAGAAGGTTGTTTCCGCCGGGCCGCTGTCGACTATCGGAGACCTGTTCATGCGCCACTTCGTCGTCCCCGCAATCGCGGTCATCGCGATCAGCTTCTCATCGTCCGCGGCGCAGACCGCGCCCATCACCATTCACGCATCGCGACTGCTCGACGGCAAAGGCGGCGTGACGCGCGACGCGGTGGTCACGGTGGAGGGCGGGAAGATCACCAAGGTCGCGACGGGCAGCGGCGCCGGCGCGACATACGATCTCGGTACGATGACGCTGCTGCCCGGCCTGATCGACGCGCACGATCATCTCACTTGGTACTTCAATCGCCAGAATCGTTTTCACAGCGGCGGCGACGGCGACACGCCCGTGCAATCGATGCTCGCGGCCGCGGCGAATGCGTACGCGACCCTCATGGCCGGCGTGACCACGGTGCAATCGCCCGGCTCGTTGGCCGACAAGGATCTGCGCGACTGGATCGCGCTCGGGCAGATTCCCGGACCTCGGCTGCTCACATCGCTGGAGCCGCTCACCGAGCGCAGCGGAACGCCCGAGCAGCTACGCGACCTCGTCAAGCTGCGAAAGCAGCAGGGTGCGGACCTGATCAAGATCTTCGCCTCGGCCAGCATCCGCGACGGCGGCAAGCAGACGATGACACAGGAACAACTCGACGCCGCGTGCGGTGAGGCGAAGGCGCAGGGGCTGCGCAGCATGGTCCACGCGCACAGCAGCGAGGCGATGACCGCGGCGGTGAAGGCGGGCTGTACCCAGATCGAGCACGGTGTCTTCGCGACGGACGAGGTGCTGGTGCTCATGGCACAGCACGGCACCTACTTCGATCCGCAGTGCGGACTGGTCTTCCACAATTATCTCGACAACCGCGCCAAGTACGAGGGGATCGGCAACTACAACGAAGCCGGATTCGCGTCGATGGAGAAAGCGCTTCCGATGGCCGCCGACGTCATCCGCCGCGCGACCAAGACCAAGGGACTGAAGATGGTCTTCGGCACAGACGCCGTCGCCGGTGCGCACGGCCGCAACGCTGAAGAGCTGTATTGCCGCGTGAAAGACGGCGGCCAGAGTGCAATGAATGCCATCACCTCGGCGACCTCGCTCAACGCGCAGGCGATGGGACTCGCCGACCAGATCGGCGCGATCGCGCCCGGCATGCAGGCTGACCTCATCGCCGTGCAGGGCGATCCCTCGGCGGACATTACGGCGCTCGGGAAGGTGATGTTCGTCATGAAGGGTGGATTGGTGTACCGGAACACGAGGTAGCCGACCAGGTCGCTAGAATCGTCCATCGTGTTGCCGCCTCGCCGCCTCACCAGTAGCATGGAGTGCCCGCACTCCAATCCGCGGAATCCCTCTCAGCCCACGCGCCCCATGCGTACATCAGCCTCGAAGCTTGCCGCTCTCGCCGCTATCTCGCTCCTCGCGACCGCGCTCGCCGCCCAGAGTCCGTCGACCAAATTCACGGTACAGGACGCGCTCGAGCTCTCGTCGTACCAGATCGCCGACCTGAGCGACGACGGCGCGTGGCTCGCCGCGCTCTCGTCGACGCGACGCGATGGGCTGATGGTGGACTATCACCGCGATTCGGATCCGACTTATCTCCGACCGCGCCCATCGATGCTCTGGATCATCGAGACGCGCACCGGAACCGCGAAATCCCTCTACTCGGAAAAGCGCGATCTCTCGTCGCCAAAGTGGTCGCCCGATGGATCGAAGCTCGGACTCCTCGTCCGCAATGGTGACGTGTACGAGCCCGTCATCTGGGAGCGCGCGACCGGCCACTTCACAGCGGTGCATGCGCCCGCCGGCAAGTACGTCGCCGAGAACAGCGATCTGCGCTGGACCGCCGACGGCAAGTCGCTCGTGTTCTCGCTGCACACACTCGAGTGGAAGAAGCGCGCGCAGGAACAGTTCACGCGGCAGACGACCGGTCCGATTTTCGTGCAGTCGAGCAAAGACCCGTTCCTCGCCTGGGATGACATTCGTCGCTCGGGCAACGTGCGCTCGGTCGTCGCCTACGACGTCGCCACGGCGAAGACGCGCGAGCTCCTCCCCGAAGCAATGATCGCCTCGTACGGCATCGCCGAGGATGGCTCGGTGATCACGTACAACGAGGACATCACCAAGAAGACCGATTACGACGTCATCTTCGGATCGGAGAACAAAGCGCTGGTCGTGCCCGCCACCTGCGTGCAGAAATCCGCCGGGTGCGCCGCGCCGCACGTGCTCTTCCCCACGCTCAAGGGGATGACTCTCGTGATGGCGACCGACGGCAAGCACTACGCGTACGGCAAGGACGGCCGCGTCTTCATTGCGTCCGTCGACGATACCACCGGCAAGCTGATCGCCGGCCCGGCAAAGGATGCGAAGCCGAAGAGCGATTCTGCCGCCGACACCTCGAAAGCAGCGAAAGACGCGAAGGAGAAGGAGCGCTTCACCGCCATGCGCTTCAGTCCTAAGGGCGACGTGCTGCTCGTATCGAACAAGGAAGGCCTTTGGCTCATCGACCTTGCCGCCGGCAGCCGCGAGATGTTCCTCGCCACGCCCGACTCCTCGACGCATCCGCCCCAGCGCTCCGTGATCGGGTGGAGCGAAGATGGCCGTACGCTCTACTTGAGCCATGCATCGCGCACGCAGTGGGAGCGGGGCATCCTTCGCTACGATCGCGGCAGCAAGCGCCTCGACACGCTCTCGCTCGACACGCGCAACTACTCGCAGCTCCGTCTCGCCAAGAATGGCAACGTCGCCGTCGTCGCCATCGGCGATGTCTATCGCCCGGCCGATCTCTACGTGGGCGATGCATCGCTCAAGAACCTGCGCCGCATCGTGCACACCAATCCACAGCTCGACGGCAAGCAGCTCGGCAGCGCGTCGCTCACCAGCTATCTCGACGCCGACGGCCATGGCAAGTACGCCGTGGTCTACTATCCGCCGGGCTATGACAAAACCAAGCGCTATCCAACGGTCTTCAACGTCTACGAAGACTTTTTCAACGATTCGTTCGATCCGGTGTTCAATCTGCTGAACGCGAGCGGCTACGTCGTCGTCCAGCCGTCGGTCGATTTCGACATCGGCTATCCGGGCGAAGCGTGGGTGAAAGGCGTCACCGCCGCGGCGAACAAGCTCATCGAGCTCGGCATCGCCGACTCGTCCAAGCTCGGCGTGCACGGCACGA
>JALZAE010000028.1 GCA_030948535.1 Gemmatimonadota bacterium
GCGCTCGTCGTCGCGCCGGAGAGCGATGAGTCCGCGCTCGAGCGGCTCACGCCGGACGCGCTCGTGCAACGCCTGCGCGCGTCATCGGTGCGCGCGCTCGACGATGGCCCGAGCTGGGTCGCGATGACGTTCGTCTCATCGCCGAGACGTGCGCTCGTCGGTCCGCTGCTGGCGCTCGCCGCGACCGCCCTGTTGTTGGAAGCGGCGGTCGCCGGCGCCGGCCGACGGAGATCCGCGTAGTGCCGCTACCGCGCCTGCTCGATGCATTGGCGGCGCTCCCCGCGTTCACCGGACTCGCCAACTCGATACCGATCCCGGGAAGGCGCGTCGGCGTCGCCGGTCTCCACGGCTCCGCCGCCGCGGCGCTCGTCGCCACGCTCGCGCGCGTAATCCAAAATCGACTGTGGGTAGTTCTTGCCGAGTCGCTGCCGGACGCGGAGCGCTGGCTTGCCGATCTCGAGTCGCTGATCGACGAGGGCGAGGTCGCGCTCTATCCACCACGCGAAGGATTCGGCGAAGCGGAGCCGCATCTCGAGGTGGCGGGCGAGCGCGTCGAGACGCTGGAGCGGTTGGGCAAGGGTGACATTCGCGTCCTGGTGACGACGGCACGCGCGTGGCTCGAGCGCACGCGCTTGCCGAGCGCGATGAGCGATGCGCGCGTCGAATTGCGAAAGGGGGACGTGCGCCGGCCCGTCGATCTCGCCGCGCACCTCGAGTCGGTCGGCTTCGAGCGCGTGCCCCTCGTCGAAGATGTCGCGCAGTTCAGCGTGCGCGGCGGCATCATGGATGTGTACGGATTCGGGATGGCCAATCCGGTGCGCATCGAGTTCGTCGGCGACGAGATCGACTCGCTGCGCCACTTCGACATGCTCACCCAGCGCTCCACGCGCGATGCCGAGATGGCGCTCGTTCTTCCCGTCGATGGACGCGCCGGCGGCGATGACGAGAGCGGCGGCGATGCGCGGGGCGCGCTCGCCGACCTCTTTCCGCCGGATACGATCGTGGTGTCGACGGCCGGCGACCTGACCGGTATCGAGATGCGCCGCACCTGGGACGAGGCGAACCATCACATCATCCTCGCGCGGCGCCGCGGCGAAGATGCGCCGTCGCGCGAGGAGCTGTACCAGGCGCCTGAGGATGCACTTCGTTCGCTCGCGTCGTTCGGCACGATCGTGCTCGGCGCGGGCGACGACGCGATTGTGCTACCGCTTCGCGCGCCCGAGGAGATCGATCGCGACATCAAGCGCTTGCGACGCATCATCGACGATGGATTTCCAACGGTGATTCTGTGCGACAACGCCGGTCAGGTCGAGCGACTCGAGGAGCTGCTGAACGAGAGCCGCTTTGCGCCTTCGGGCGCCGCGATCGCGGTGGGCGTGCTCGATGGCGGCTTCATCATTCCATCAGTGGATGGCGCGGCCGGCACCGGCCTCCGCGTGCTGACCGACCACGAGATCTTCCGCCGCGAGCGGCGCATCCGGCGCCACCGGCGCTACACCACCGGCATCGCGATCGAGTCGCTCACCGCGCTCAAGCCCGGCGACTACGTCGTGCATCTCGAGCACGGCATCGGGATCTATCGCGGCATGGAGCGGATGTTCGTGCAGGAGAGCACGATCGAGGTCGCCGTGATCGAATACGAGGGCGGCGACCGGCTCAACGTTCCGCTGTATCGCATCGATCAGATCGAGCGCTATCGCAGCGCCTCCGACGTCGGCGGCGACACGCCGCCACCGCGCCTGCACAAGCTTGGCGGCAAGCGATGGGCCGCGCAGCGCGACAAGACGCGCGCGGCGCTGCAGGAGATGACCGCCGAGCTGCTCGACCTCTACGCCCGCCGGAAAATGGCGACGAAGACGCCCGCGCTCCCCGATACGTCGTGGCAGCGCCAGCTCGAGTCGAGCTTTCTCTTTGAGGACACGCCCGACCAGGTGCGCGCCACCGCCGAAGTGAAGACCGACATGGAGGGCGGCCGTCCGATGGATCGCCTGCTCGTCGGCGACGTCGGCTACGGCAAGACCGAGATCGCGGTGCGCGCCGCGTTCAAGATGGTGCAGAGCGGCCGCCAGGTCGCCGTACTGGTGCCGACGACGATTCTGGCCGAGCAGCACGGTCGTACGTTCGGCGACCGCTTGGCGGATTTTCCGATTCGCGTCGAGACGCTGTCGCGCTTTCAGTCGGCGAAGGAGCAGGCGACGATCCTCGCCGACGTCACCGCGAAGAAGGTCGACATCATCATCGGCACGCATCGGCTGCTGAGCAACGACGTCGCTTTCGGCGATCTTGGTCTCATCGTCGTCGACGAGGAGCACCGCTTTGGCGTCAAGCACAAGGAGCGGCTCAAGCAGCTGCGGCTCGAGACCGACGTCCTCACGCTGACGGCGACGCCCATCCCGCGCACGCTGCATCTCTCGCTCGCCGGCCTGCGCGACATGACGCTGATTCAGACGCCGCCGCGCGACCGCTCGCCGGTGCTCACCTTCGTCGAGCCGTGGGATGACTCGCTGATCGAAGAAGGCATCGCGCGCGAGCTCGACCGCGGCGGACAGGTGTTCTTCGTGCACAATCGCATCGAGACGATCACCGGCATCGCCGATCACGTGCAGCGCCTCGCGCCGCGCGCGTCGGTCGCCGTCGCCCACGGCCAAATGAAGGACGCCGATCTCGAGGCGGTGATGAGCCGCTTCGTCAGCGGTGAGGTCGACGTTCTCGTCTCGACGATGATCGTCGAGAGCGGACTCGATGTGCCGAACGCGAATACGATGTTCGTGAATCGCGCCGACTATTTCGGTCTCGCCCAGCTCTATCAGCTGCGTGGGCGCGTCGGCCGGTCGCACCGCCGCGCGACCTGCTATCTGCTCGTGCCCGACAGCGTCGACCTCGACGCCGAGCGTCGGCTCGCGGTGCTCGAGCATCACACCGAGCTCGGATCGGGCTATCGTGTGGCGCTCAAGGACCTCGAGATGCGCGGGGCCGGCAACCTG
>JALZAE010000113.1 GCA_030948535.1 Gemmatimonadota bacterium
CTGGACTCGATGGGCGTGTCGGTCAAAGGGAGAATCGCCGTCGCGAAGTACGGTCGCTCGTTCCGCGGCATCAAGGCGCGCGAAGCGGAAAAGCATGGCGCCCTCGCGCTCATCATCTACAGCGACCCGCAGGACGACGGCTACGTGCGTGGCGATGTCTACCCCGACGGACCGATGCGCCCGCCGCAGGGGGTGCAACGCGGCAGCGTCTTCAACGGCGATGGCGATCCGAGCACGCCCGGCTATCCGAGTCTCGCTGGCGCGAAGCGCATGCCGGCGGACGCGATGGAGATTCCGCACATCCCCGTCGTGCCGATGTCGTACAAGAACGCCGCCGAGCTCCTGCGTGGCGTTCGCGGCACGCGCGTTCCGCAGGCCTGGCAGGGCGGACTTTCTTTCCGTTATCACGTCGGACCAGGACCGGTCTCAGCCCGCGTGATGGTGCAGGACGATCGCGCGACGAAGCCGTACAAGCAGATCTTCGACACCTTCGGCATCGTGCGCGGGAGCGAGCTGCCCGACGAGATGGTGATCGTCGGCGGTCATCGCGATGGATGGGGCCCGGGCGCGGCTGACAACGTCAGTGGCACGGTCAGCGTGCTCGAGGCGGCGCGCGCCGTGGCCGAGCAGGTCAAGGCGGGGAAGCGCCCGCGGCGCACGATCGTCTTCGCGACCTGGGACGCCGAAGAGTGGGGACTCGTCGGCTCGACGGAGTACGTCGAGGATGATTCGCTCCGGCTCGCGCGCGGCGCGGTCGCGTACCTGAACCAGGATGTCGCCGCGCAAGGCGCGGCGTTCGGCGGCGGCGGATCGCCATCGCTGCGTGCGACGCTGCGCGACATCGCGAAGATCGTCCCCGACCCGAATGGCGGCACCGTCTACGCATCGTGGCGCAAAGCGGCGAATCTCGCCGCGGATTCGCTCGAACCTCCCATGGGCGATCCGGGTGGCGGCTCCGACTTCGCCGGCTTCTACAACCACCTCGGCATTCCGATCGCCGAATGGGGATTCGGAGGCGCGGGCGGCGTGTACCACTCGTTCTACGACGACACGAAGTGGATGGAGACGTTCGGCGACGTCGGCTACAAGTACCACGCGACCGCCGCCCGCATCGCCGCGGCCATGCTGCTCCGTCTCGCCAACGCGGACATTGTGCCCTACGACTACGTCGAGTACGCGCGCACAATGCGTCGATATCTGCCCGCCCTCGACCGCGGATTCCGCGCGAAGTCGATGAGCGCGACGTCAGCGCCGCTGGCGCAGGCGCTCGATCGCATGGAGCGCGCGGCGTCCGAGTTCGCGAGCGCTCGCGACGCCAAGCTCGGCGCCGGCACGCCGTCCAAAGCCACTCGCGGCGCGACGAACGCGGCGCTCCTCAAAGTCGAGCGCGCGCTCATCCGGCCCGAAGGTCTTCGTACGCGTCCGTGGATGCGCAACCTCATCTACGCCGCCGACGAGGATAACGGATACGCCAATATGGTGTTCCCATCGGTGAACGAAGCCATTCGCGCCAACGACGCCGCCCTCGCCGCGCGCGAATTGGCCGACCTGGTCACGCGCTTCGACGCCGCCACCGCCGCCATCGTCGAAGCGACGCGGAGCATAGCGCAGTAGAGCGGGTGGTGGGTGTAGGGGGTGGGGTGTGGTTAACTCATAGATCTGTGCTCTAGCCACCCCCCACCCCCGACACCCCACACCCGCTTTATCTTCAGTTCATGCTCTCCCCCGACGAGCTCCTCCGCTACAGCCGCCACCTCATGCTGCCGCGCGTTGGCATCGAGGGGCAGCACAGGCTGAAGAGCGCGCGGATGCTGATCGTCGGCGCAGGCGGGCTCGGCTCGCCGGCAGCGCTCTACTTGGCGGCCGCGGGCGTCGGACACATCGGACTCGTCGACTTCGATGCCGTCGATGCGTCGAATCTGCAGCGGCAGATCCTGTACGGCACGAGCGACGTCGGACGGCCGAAGCTCGACGCGGCGCGCGAACGGCTCGAGGATCTCAATCCGCACATTCAGGTCGAGCCGTACTCGGTCAGGCTCACGCGGCACAACGCGCTTGAGATCGTCGGCGAGTACGACATCGTCGTCGATGGCACCGACAACTTCGCCACGCGCTATCTCACCAACGACGCCTGCGTCATCCTCGGCAAGCCGAATGTGTACGGCAGCATCTTCCGATTCGAGGGACAGGCCTCCGTTTTTGCGACGAAAGATGGACCCTGCTACCGCTGCCTCTTCCGCGAGCCGCCGCCGGCCGGCTCCGTGCCCTCCTGCGAAGAAGGCGGCGTGCTCGGCGTTCTCCCTGGCCTGATCGGAACGATTCAAGCGACGGAAGCGGTGAAGCTCGTCCTCGGCATCGGCGAGAGTCTCGCCGGGCGACTGCTCATGGTCGACGCCCTGTCGATGCAATTTCGGACGCTCACCCTCGAGCGTGACCCGACGTGTCCCGTGTGCGGCACGCGCGAGATCCAGGAGCTGATCGACTACGATGCCTTCTGCGGCTCTCCCGTTCAGGATGACGCCGTAGTCTGCGAGATCACTGCGGACGACCTGCGCGCGCGCCTCGAGTCGGGCGACGTCGAGCTGATCGACGTCCGCGAGCCACGCGAATGGGAATCCGCGCGCATCGATGGCGCACGACTCATCCCGCTCGACAGCATCGAGCGAGCACTGTCGACACTCCCACGCGATCGCGACATCGTCCTCTACTGCAAAAGCGGTTCGCGCAGCGCTGCCGCCGCGCGCACTCTTCGCTCCGCCGGAATTACACGTGTCTCGTCGCTAGCGGGCGGTTTGAATAGTTGGGGAGCCTGAGAATGCGAGCAGTTCCTTAACTCGAGAGATGCTCCGTTGAAGTCGCTGCTTCGCGCTGCCGGGCTACGCCGTCATCGTCTGGACCGCCCGGCAAAACGCCGCAGCCAAATCCTGATCGAGCGCGCCTGATCTACGGAGCCCGCTGCACACGTCGACCCCGAACGGTCGCACGACGCGAATCGCTTCGGCAACATTCGTTGGATTGAGCCCCCCGGCGAGAAAAAGGGGCACGCCGATCGCCTCGCGAATCGCCCTGCTCACCTGCCAGTCGTGCGTGCGACCGGTGCCGCCGAGCTCTTTCACGCTGAGCGATGGATTGCCCGAGTCGAGCAGGATCGCGTGAACGTGCTCCGCCGCCTCGCGGGCTTCATCGAGCGCGTCGGCGCCGCGCACGTGGATGACCTGAACGATCGAGATGCCCGGTAGCGCCTCGCGCAGCAATCGGTGATCGCGCGGCTCGACCCGATCGACGAGCTGAAGCGTGTTCGCGCCCGTCCGCTTCTGCTGCGCGACGATCGCGTCCACATCCTGCGAACAGGTGAGGAGAAACGTGGCGATGCCCGGCGGTGCGACGGCGGCGATCTCGGCGATCCGTGATTCGGGAATGGGCCCCGGCCCGCTCGGCATCGCCGACACGAGCCCGATCGCCGACGCGCCGGCGTCGATGGCCATCCACGCTTCGTCGACGGAGGCGATGCAGCAAATTTTGATTCGGACGCGCGTCGAAGGTAGCATAAAGCAAATGCTCACCCACTTCGCGTGCATCCTCAAGACTTTCAACGCGGCGGCACGCGGTATGCACTCCCTCCGGCCATCCCGTGGGGGGGATGACAGGAGCGGGGGATGGTGGCTTCGGCTGCCTCCCCCGTTTCCTCATCCCGGGGTATTCTCGCCGACACGGCGTGCCCACGTCGATCGTCACTCATCGTATGATGACTCCCGCCATCATCTTCGCATCAATCGTCGCCCTCCTGCTCGGATGGCGATTCCTCGTCGCGCGGCGGTGGGAGCGCGTGGTCTCGGATCGCTTGCGTCCCGGGCCGGACGGCATCGTGCCCGGGGCTGGCGCAATCGACGCACGACCGCTCCCCGGCATTACGCCGCGCGGAGCGGTGCTGTTGCTGCACGGATTCGGGGACTCGCCCCAGACGATGGCGCACATCGCCACCGCGCTGCAGGCGCGCGGCTTTCGTGCCTATGCTCCGCTGCTGCCCGGCCACGGGCGAACCCTACGCGAGTTCGCCGCGAGCGGGGCCGACGCTTGGATCGACGCCGCGCGCAGTGAGTACGAAGCGATGCGGCGCGAGCACGGTCCCGTCGGACTCGTCGGACTCTCCATGGGCGGCGCGCTCGCCGTCCTGCTCGCTGCCGGCCAGTCCGATGTGCCGTCGGTCGTGCTGCTGGCGCCGTACCTCGATGCCCCGCGTCCGCTTCGCGCCGCCGCCTCCGCGCATCGATTCATCGGAGCGGTCGCGCCCTACGTCGGCGGTCGCGGGGCGGCATCGATTCGCGATGCGCGCGCGAGCGCCGAGAGCTTGTCCTATCGCGCATCGTCACCCCGGTTGCTTTTCGAGCTGATACGCTTGGCCGATCGCGCGCGCGCCGAGCTGTCGAAAATCACCGCGCCGACGCTGATCGTTCAGTCGCGGAACGACAACCGCATCGCCACCGCCGTGGCCGAGCACGCGTTGGCGCAGCTCGGCTCGCGCGAGCGGCGATTGACGTGGCTCGAGGAAAGCGGTCACGTGATCACCGTCGATTTTGGTTATGAGAAAGTTGCCGAGATGGTGTGCGACTGGGTGGAGGGGCATGCCGGCGCCGAACGCGGTGAGACGACGAGCGGCCAGGTCGCCTAGCATCGCGGATGCGAAAACCGCCCCGGTGATCCGGAGCGGTTCTCGTAGAACTTTGCGACGACCGAGCGGTCAGCTCGTGCCCGGAATCAGTGGCTTCATGCGGTCGACCACCACTTCGCCCGCGTGCATCACGTTTTCACCGAAATGGCGTGCGGCATCCATCCCCTGATTGCCGACGGACGACACGACGCGCTTCACGCGCTCGATCGGCGACGGGCTCGAATTCGCTGCGACCGTTCTGCTGGCGCGCTTGAGGGCGTTGGAGCGGCCAGAGCTCTTCCTCGCGCTCTTCTTCGCGCTCTTCTTCGACGCGCTGCGTGCGGTTGGTCCTTTGCGGCCGCCCTTCTTCGCGCTGCGCCTGCGAGCTTGCAGCTCCTTGCCCGCCTTGAAGCGAGGCACTGAGGCCTTCTTGCTGCTCGATTTTTTGCTGGACTTCTTGCCAGCCTTCTTAGACGACCCGCCTTTTCGGGCCGAGCTCGATTTCTTGGATGCTTTTCCCTTACGGGATTTGCCGCCACGACCCGCTTTTGACGATGTCGCCATACGTGCTTCCTCTCCATGAGGGTTGTGCTTCGGTCCGGACGCGCGACCCTGTGCAAAAATGAGGCTTGCCGGGATTGATCGAATGACGATGGGCGCACGCGCCCATTGTCGCTAGTAGGCGCCGGCTACGGCGTCATCTTCGAGTTTTCGTCGGCGCCGAGTACCCAGCGGGTGAGCCATGCAAATTCGCGGCGCATCTTATCCAGCTGATGCCTCGGCTCTTGCAAGCCGTGCGGCTCGCGCGGGTAGACGACCATCTCGACCGGAACGTTGTTCTTGCTCAGCCCCATGTAGAGCTCCTGCGCCTGGCCGATCGGCACGCGCGTGTCGGCGCCGCCGTGCTGGATGAGCGTCGGCGTCTTCGCCTTCTTGATGTAGGTCATGGCCGAAGCGTCGCGGTACGCCTTCTCGTCGTTCCACGGCTGGTCGCCGAAGTAGCCCTCGAGCGTCCGCTGTAAATCGTTGGTCGAGTACATCGAGAACATGTCGGTCAATCCCGCGCCGACCATCGCCGCCTTGAAGCGCGTCGTCTGCGTGATCGTCCACGCCGTCATGTAGCCGCCATAGCTCCAGCCGCTCTGTGCCAGCCGGTCCTTGTCGGCGACGCCGAGTCCGACGAGCACGTCGATGCCCGTCTGGATGTCCTGATAGTCGCCTTTCCCCCAGTCCTTCACGTTCTTCGCGAGGAACTTCTCGCCGTACGCGGAGGAGCCGCGAACGTTTGGGTAGAACGCCACCCATCCGCTCGACGCCCAGACGTGCCCGAAGTTGCCCCACGAGCCCGGGAAGCTTTGGGTCCACACGCCGGATGGGCCGCCGTGCACGTTCACCACCATGGGGTAATGCTTCCCTTTCACGTAGCCGACGGGATAGAGGACGATGCCCTCGACGTCGGTGCCGTCGGGATTGTGCCACTTGATCACTTCGCTCGCCCCCATCGCCAGCGACGCGACCTGCGGATTGTGATCGGTCAGCGCGAGCGGGCGGAAGGCGACGCGCGAGCGCGACACCCAGACGTCAGCGGGATGCTGGAGGTCGGAGTGCGTGAACGCGATGATCTCGCGATCCTTTGAGAACGTGAACGGGCCCATCACTCCCTTCACGTCGCTGATTTGTTGCACCACCAGCGGCTTCGCGCCGGTGAGCGTGACGCCGAAGAACTGCGTCGTCGTTCTGACCGGAGCGGTGAAGTAGAGCGACGTGATGTCCTGGGACCACGTCGCCGCGCTCGGCTCGTACTCGAAGTTCGGCGTGACGTAGCGCGGCTTCTGCTGGCCGACCTCGATCACCGCCAGTCGCAGCTGCCCCGGCAACACGGACCGGCCCTCGCGCATGAGAAACGCCATCTTTCTGCCGTCGGGTGACCAGCGTGGGGCGACGTCGGGTCCATCGTTGTCGAGCAGCTTCCGCGTGGCGCATCCGGTGCCCGGACAGTTTTCGATGTCGGCGATCATGATGTCGGTCATCGAGCCATCGTCGGCGCGCGGCGTCGGCGCGGCGACGAAGGCGATGCGCTTGCCGTCGGGCGCCCACTGCGGATCGCTGATCGCCACGTCGCTCTTGACCAACAGCATCGCTTGCTTCGATGCCACGTCGATCGACCAGATGCGCGAAAACTTGTAGTCCTTGCCGAACACGATCGCATCATCCTTGTCCTTCTGCTGCCGCTCCTGATCCGGCGTGAGCTCCTGTTGCGCGACGAAGGCGATGCGCTTTCCCTCGGGCGACCACTGGAAGGACTGCACCGGCATCTTCGAGTCCGTGAGCTTCTCCGGCTCGCCGCCGAAGGGATTGATCGTCCAGATCTGCGCGCGCTCGTCTCGCGTCGACACGAACGCCAGCCGCTTACTATCGGGCGACCACCGTGGCTGCGTGTCCGCTTTCTTGTTCGACGTGAGACGCATCGGAGTGCCGCCGGACACGGCGACCATCCAGATGTCGGAGTCCATCACGTCTTCCTTCATATCTGGTGTCGTGACCACGTACGCGATCCAGCGGCCGTCGGGCGACACCTGCGGGTCGGACACCGCGCGAATCGCCATTACGTCATCGATCGTGAAGGGCTTCTTCGTCGGCGCCTGGGAGTTGGCGGGAAGAGCGAGGAGTGCGAACAGCGTTGACGCGACAGCGAACGTGGTCGTGCGCTTCATGAAAGCCTCTAGCAAGTTCCGGGTGCGCGATGGAGCGTCGCGGAGGCGACGTCTGCATGGGAAGGACGAGTAGAGTTCGGTTCTGGAACCGAGCGTGATACTGATCACAAACGCCATCGCGTGTAGCACTTGACCTTGCCGCTTGCTGACGCTCGCTCCCTACCTGACGCGCGCGGCGGCGCTATATTCCCCATCTGTTCATTCTGGAAACTCCACGGAGGATTGTATGCGCACAGTGTTGATTGCGGCAGCCATGATGGCAGCCGTTTCGGTGAGCAAGGCGCAGGGCGGGGACGACAAGGACAAGTCGACGGGCGGCAGTGGCGTGCCGGCGGGCTACATGGGCCGGACGGATCGCGAGACGGCGAAGATCGCCGACGCGAAATACGTGTCGAAGGGCGGCAAGTGGGAGATCACCACCGGCCCCGCACACATCGTCTACTCGCCCAAGAACACCGCCACCGGTGTGTACCAGGTCACCTCGACCATCGATCAGCTCGAGGCACCCGCGCATCCCGAGGCATATGGCATCTTCTTCGGCGGTAAGGATCTCGACAAGCCGACGCAGACGTACACGTACTTCGAGGTCCGCGGCACGGGCGAATATCTCATCAAGGTCCGTGAAGGCGACAAGACCCGCACGGTAACCAACTGGACCGCGAGCGACGCCGTGCCGAAGGCCGACGCGTCCGGCAAGGGCAGCTACAAGCTCTCCGTCCACTTTGCGCCCGACGTCGCGCACTTCTCGGTGAACGACAAGCTCGTCGCCACGGTGCCGAAGAAGGACCTCACGACCGAAGGGATCTACGGCATCCGCGTGAACCACAACCTGCACGTCGCGGTATCGCCGGTCGAGAAGAAGTAGTCGCAGTTCCGATTCGAACCGAATACCGAGCGGGCCTCGCGATCAATCGCGGGGCCCGCTTTCTCATCGTGGAACTCGAAGCGTCTCCCCGAACTTCAGTTGAGCGAATCGATCGCCCGGAAGGCTCGCCGCGTTCCACGCGATGCGCGCCCGCTGCGGAGGCTCACCGATTGGCTCGTCGGTGAGTGTGAAGGTGCCCCAGTGCATCGGCACGAATCGCGTCGTCGCCGTCTCGTGCGGCGCCGTGACATCGAGATACGCCTGAATCGCCTCCTCGGGGTCCATGTGCACTTGCCGCATGAACCAGCGCGGATCGTACGCGCCGACGGGCATGCACGCGACATCGAATGGGCCGTGTCGCGCGCCGATCGCGCGAAATTCCGGATGATAGGCGCTGTCGCCGCAGAAGAAGATGCGGTGCGTGCGCGCCGCGCTCTCGACGCGCAACGCGTAGCCGCACCACAGCGTCATGTCCCGATCAAACGGCGAGCGCGCGCTGAAATGCTGCGCCGGCGTGCAGCCGATCGTCGCCGATCCGACGGTGACCTCATCCCACCAGTCCAGCTCCGCGGCCACGCGCACTCGGCGCTTCTCCAACCACCCTCGAAGGCCGAGTGGCGCGATCCACTGCGCTTCGCCGTGCGACGTAGCCAACTTCTCGACCGTGGGCTCGTCGAGATGATCGTAGTGATTGTGCGATTGCAGGACGATGTCGATCGGCGGAAGCGCTTCGAATCGAATTCCAGGGGACATCCATCGCTTCGGTCCGGCGAATCCGACGGGCGATGCGCGCTCGCTCCACACCGGGTCGGTGAGGATGTTGATCCCGGCCGCTTGAATCAAAAATGTTGAATGGCCGACCCAGGTGACGGTGAGCGCGTCGTCGGCCGCGCGCGGCACATCGAAACTCGGATCCGCGGAGGAGAGGGGAAGGGCCGGTCCGGGATCCTTGGCCGGCTCGGTCCCGGGCGCGCGCTTGGCGAGCTGCCAGCGAAGAAAATCGCCGAGCCCGTGCGTTTCGATACCGGGCCACGGATTGAAGAAGCGCCCATCCGGCCGGCGATGTGGAACCGTCATCTCCCAAACTTACTTACCAAGAGGACTGCGTTGGCCGCTGGTGTGCAGTTCGGTTCACGGTGCAGTTTGAAGTACTGACATCTGACATCTGACATCGTTCCTACCCACATGCCACTAGACCAGCCCTCGGTTCGCGCTCCCGGTTTCGCCGACAACTTAGACTGGCTCCACACCTCCGGACGTCAGCTGTCGCTGACCGATCTCCGCGGTAAACTCGTCCTACTCGACTTCTGGACCTACGGTTGAATCAACTGTCTACACGTGATCCCGCAGTTGCGGGACCTCGAGCAGCGATTCCCGAACGAGCTCGTCATCATCGGCGTCCACAGCGGCAAATACTCCGCTGAGCGCGACACCGCGCGCATCCGCGACGCCTCGATCCGGCTCGGGAGCACGCATCCGATCATCAACGACCGCCAGTTTCGCGTGTGGCGGAGCTACGCGGTCAACGCCTGGCCGACGATCGTGATCGTGGATCCATCAGGCTACGTCATCGGCCAGCAGGCGGGGGAGTTTACGGTCGAGCAGCTCGCGCCCGCCATCGAAGAGCTCATCGCCAAGTACGACGCCGATGGCACGCTCGACCGCCGTCCCATGCACTTCGCCGCGGACCCGGCGAACATCCCGCCGGGACGGCTGCATTATCCCGGCAAGGTAATCGTCGACGGCGCGCGTATCGCGATCTCCGACAGCGGCAACAGTCGCGTGCTCGTCGGAAGTCTCGATGTCACTGGGCGACGGATGACGATCGAGCGCACGATCACCGGCGACGCCGCGCCGAATGGCTTCGCGTCGCCGCAGGGGATGGCGTTCGACGGCGACACGCTCTATGTCGCCGACGCGCTGCGCCACGGCGTCTTCGCCGCCGCACGCGATGGATCGCTGCGCATGATCGCCGGCACTGGACATCAAATTCGCGCGCGCGCCGACCTCACCAACGGCTCGCTCTCCTCGCCCTGGGACGTCGCGCTCGTCGGTAGAACGCTCTTCATCGCCAGCGCCGGCTCGCACCAGATCCACGCGCTCGATCTCGACGCGGCCCCGGGCAAATCGCGCGTTCGCGTGCACGCCGGCACGCGCCGCGAGGAAATCATGGATGGTCCAAACGCTGAAGCCGCGCTCGCGCAACCGATGGGCCTCGCCGTGTCGAGCGACCGCGTCTACTTCGCCGACGCCGAAACGAGCGCGATCCGTTGGAGCGAGATCGATCCGGCTGGTGCGGTGCGCACCATCGTCGGCACTGGGCTCTTCGACTTCGGCGACAAGGACGGCGAAGGTGATGACGTGCGCATGCAACATCAGCAAGCGATCGCCCTACACCCGAGCGGCCGTCTTCTCGTCGCCGACACGTACAACGATGCGCTCAAGTGGCTCGACCCCGCGTCGCGTCGCGCCGAGACCTGGGCGCGTGGTTTCCACGAGCCCGGCGGCGTCGCCTGCGGCGCACACTTCGCCTACGTGGCCGACACGAATGCGCATCGAATCGCACTCGTGCACTGGAAGACCGGAAAGATTGGAGAGCTGGAACTGAAGACGTGAGGGCGTGTGTAGAGAATGGTTGCTGTGGACACCCGGGAATCGATCACGCAATCTGCGTTGGAGCGGTGATCGGCAACGGCGGTGCAGAAAGAGATGACGCTGGTGCAGCGGACGCCCTCACGCCCTGCCGGCTTCCAGATTCTCTCCCAAGTGCGCGTCGCTCCTCATTCCCACCAACGCCGTCGACACCACCGGCAACGAGCGTACGAAGGCGATCGCGCGCTGTGCGTCGGTCGACAGACCTGGCAGCGCCTCGCCGAGCTGGGGCGGGAGCCCGTTGGCCAGCTTGGCCTGCAACAGCGTCGCGCTTGCCACGACGCTAACCCCCAACTCCGCGGCGCACTGCAGCAGCGAGACCACCGCGCCCGAGGGAAGCGGCTGCGTCGGCAATCGCACCGCCTCATTCATCGCGAGATTGATCGGCAGCTGTACCGCGCGAAAATGGTGGGACGCGCCGGCGACCTCCGTCGCGATCGCGACGAGATCGGCCAGGCCGAGATGGCCGCGCTCGCCTGGTGGAGTCCGCAGACCGTTCCACGTCGCGCATCCATACCGCCCGATCTCACCGGCGGCACATTTCTCCTCGAGCATCTCGAACGCCGCACGCAGCCGCTCGCGGAATAGCTCAGGCGAGATCGCGTCGAGCTGTTGCTCCGGGTTGTGCACATAGTACAGATCGATCGTGCGCAGCCCGAGGTTTGCTCGGCTGCGGGCAATCTGGTCGGCGAGATACGCAGGGGCGATCGCGTGCCCGCCAGCCACGATGTCGTCCGCGCTCAGGAGCCCGGCATCGATGTACTCGCTGCGGATGTAGGCAGCGTAGTCCTCGCGACTCTCCGGCGGCGCGCCGTCGAGCGGGATGTAGCCACCCTTCGAGCTTACGACGATCTCGTCGCGTCGCAGCGCGGTGCGGTTGATCGCCAACGACAGCGCCTTGCCGATCGCGCGCTCGCTGCGCTGGCAGCGATAGTTGATCGCCGTGTCGATGACGTTGATGCCGCGTGCCAGCGCGCTCTTCGCGGTCGCCCCGTACCGCGCGTCGTCCTCGGCCGTCGGCTCGCCGAGATAGGTCCCGAGCCCCAGCGAGGCCACGCAGAGATCGTCGCCGCCAAAGGGACGGTAGAAGTCGGTTGCGAAGGCGGCGCGGTATCGCTCCGCATAGCGGCGGGTGCCTTGCGCCGTCGCCCGGCCGGCGATCTCCCTTGATGCCGGCTGTCTTGCGGAGGATGTGCTCACTCGCAGGAGGCTAGGTGCCGCGCCGGGCGCGGGCAAGGCGGGTTGATGCATCATCTGGCGTTAACCGCGCCCCGCTGGCCACACCCCATCCGGGCGTTCCCAACGACGCGGTTGGCGCGTCTATTCCGTGGCATCAGTTGAGACCGCCGCCAAGCCAGCTTAGATTGAATGAGGCGCAATGGCCCGGGCTTTCGAGCTCAGTTTCTCGAGTCCGGGCCGTCGTGTCTCGTATGACTCGATGGACGCGAGGTAGACGTCCGTCGTTCACCGCGGTTCGCCGCACCTGAAGGAGCACCATTTACATGCTACAATTCGCGAGCTGGGCGAGTCAGTGGTGGAAACCGGTACTGTTCGTGATCATCGCCGGCCACTTCACGAACGTTTGCGTCACCCTGTTTCTGCATCGCAATCAAACTCACCGCGGCGTCGTATTCAGCGGCCTCGTGGCCATCCCGATGCGCATCTGGCTGTGGATGACCACCGCCATCGTCACCCAGGAATGGGTGGCCTGTCACCGAAAGCATCACGCCTTCGCCGATCGCGATGGCGACCCGCATTCGCCGCTCCTCGAGGGGCTGCGCAACATCATCGTCAAGGGCGCGTTCTACTATCGCCAGACGGTCCGCCAGCCCGGCGTGCTCGAGAAGTACGGTAAGGGCACTCCGAACGATTGGATCGAGCGCCACATCCTTGCCAAGCGCAACTGGCTCGGCATCGCGCTCATGCTCGGCATCGACATTTGGCTCTTCGGCTTCTTCGTCGGCCCGATCGTCTGGACGGTGCAGATGCTGTGGATCCCATTCTGGGCCGCGGGCATCATCAACGGCGTCGGCCATGCCCTCGGCTATCGCAACTATGATGTGAAGGATGCGAGCCGCAACATCTCCCCGATCGCCATCTGGCTCGGCGGCGAGGAGCTCCACAACAATCACCACGCCGATCCCCATTCCGCCAAGTTCAAGGCGAAGTGGTACGAGTTCGATATCGGCTGGCTCTACATCCGCGTGCTGCAGGTCTTCGGCTTGGCCGAGGTGAAGTACGCGCGGGCGTAAACTTGAATGGCGGGTGTGGGGTGTCGGGTTTAGGGTGTGGTTGGCCCGAGAGATCGGTGAGCTAACCACACCCCACACCCGACACCCCTCACCCGTTCTCGGAGTCTAAGTGTCCGACATTACCTGTTCCCGCTGCGGCAACACGCGCGCGGGACTCGAGCGACCGCCATTCCCCGGTAAGATCGGAGAGCGCGCGGTGAACGAAATCTGTGCCGACTGCTGGGCGCAGTGGCAGAAGCAGCAGATGATGCTGATCAACCACTACGGCCTGAATCTGATGGACCCGCAGGCTCGCCAGTTCCTCACCAAGAACATGGAAGCCTTCCTCTTCAAGAGCGGCCAGCAGGAAGAGATCGATACGTCGAAGCAGGGCACCATCAATCACTGACGGTGTGCAGTGCCTCAACGCCGAGCGGCCGTTCTCTCCGGAGAGCGGCCGCTTCTCGTTTCCGCCGTTGTCAGCCGGCGCTCGCGCCGCGATCATTCACGAATGCGCCATCTTCAGCTGACTCTCATCGCGCTCGCAGCGGCCGCGGCCGCCTGCGCCTCGACGACGCAGGGAGGCGGAGGTGTCTCCGCACCCCGCACCCCGACCCCCGCACCCGGTTGGGTCGACTCCGTTCTCGCCACGCTCTCCCTTCGCGACAAGGTCGCGCAGACGGTCTGGCCGTGGACGCTCGGCGACTATCGCGCGATGAACGATCCGCAGTGGACGAGGATGGCCGCATATGCCACCGAGCAGCACGTCGGCGGCTACATCGTGTCCGTCGGCGGGCCGCTCGATATCGCGGCGAAGATCAACGCATTGCAAAAGCTCTCCACCCTCCCACTGATCATCGGCGCGGACCTCGAGTACGGCGCGGGGATGCGCGCACGCGGCGGCACCTTCCTCCCCAACGGCATCGATCTCGGCGGCGCGACCACGCTGCCACCCGAGATGGCCCTCGGCGCTACGGGCGACACGGCGCTGGCGTACGAATATGGTCGCATCACCGCGCTCGAGGGGCGCGCGATGGGCGTGCACATGGATTTCACGCCCATTCTCGACGTCAACAACAACCCCGCCAATCCCGTCATCAGTACGCGCTCCTTCGGCGAGGATCCGCGTCAGGTCGCAAAGCTCGGCGTCGCGATGATCCGCGGGCTTCAGGAGCACGGGATGCTCGCCACGGGCAAGCATTTCCCAGGACACGGCGACACCGAGACCAACTCGCACCTCGCGCTCGCGGTCGTCAACGCATCGCGCGCTCGGCTCGATACCCTCGAGCTCGTTCCATTCCGCGCGGCGATCGACGCCGGGGTCAGCGCGATCATGACCTTCCACGGCGCGCTTCCCGCGCTCGACAGCGCGACAGTGCCCGCGACGCTCTCCCGCCGCATCATGACCGGCCTCATTCGCGACGAGATGCACTTCAACGGTCTCCTCGTCAGCGACGCGATGGACATGCAGGGCGTCATGGGGAACTACGGCTTGGCAGAGGCGTGCAAGCGCGCGGTCGACGCCGGCGTAGACGTGCTGCTCATGCCAAACGACATCCGCGGATGCATCGACGCCGTCGTCGCTGGCGTGGCCGAAGGGCGCTACACCGAAGCGCGCATCGATCGCTCCGTCCGCCGCATCCTCGAGATGAAGCAGCGCATGGCGCTCGACCGCAGCCGGTTGATCGACCTCGACAGCGTTCGCGCCATCGTCGGCGACACGGCGAACGCGATGCTCGGCAGACTGATCGCCGAGCGATCGATCACCATTGTGAAGGATTCGCTGCGGCAACTACCGTTGGGGCAGCTTCCGCGCGCCACGCGCGTGCTGTCGTTCAGCTTCGCGCAGCGTGCGGAGC
>JALZAE010000136.1 GCA_030948535.1 Gemmatimonadota bacterium
GCGCTCGGCCGCGCAACTCGCGCGCAGGGCACGATGCCGCAACGCTCTGGTGTCGGCGATCACGCCTTCCAACTCGAGGAGCAGGACATCGACCATGATCCCAAGCTATATGGCCGCTGAATGCGCGCGCTACGGCCTGGCTATGCCTCGGCGGTGCGGCTCGTCCGCCGGCTGTACGCGGTGTCGAGGACGTCGATCACATGCGCTACGCGAACGCTCCCTCCGCGTTGAGCCAGCCCCGCACCGATCTGCATGAGGCAGCCCGGGTTGGCGGAGATCACGAGAGTCGCACCGGAGCGGTCAATGTGGTCGAGCTTCGGCGCGAGTACCCGGGCCGATAGACCAGATTCGGTCAAACTGAAAATTCCCGCGCTGCCGCAGCACTGATCGGCATCGGTGAGGGGCACGAGCTCGAGCGAGGGGATCGCCGCCAACGTCGCGAGGGGCGGAGCGGCGATGCGCTGCGCGTGCAGCAAATGGCAGGGCGCATCGTACGTCGCGAGGATCGGCAAGGCGGCGCCAGGCGCCGGGCCTGCCGCCGCCAGCAGCTCGGTGACATCATGGACACGCGCGGCGAATTTATTGGCGCGCGGTGCCCACTCGGGATCTTCGGAGAGCAGATGCCCATACTCCTTCATCGCCGCGCCGCAGCCGGCGGCGTTGACGGCGATGAGCTCCGCGCCCGAACGCTCGAATGCCGCGATGTTGCGACGCGCGAGAGCGCGCGCGCCATCGGCGTCGCCCGCGTGCGCGTGGAGCGCGCCACAGCATCCTTGCCCTGGCGCGTCGACCAGCGCGTAGTCGTTGGTCGCCAGCACGCGCTCTGTCGCACGATTGGTGTGGGCATAAAGACTTTCCATCACGCATCCAAGCAGCGTTGCCACGCGCGCGCGCGTGCCGTTGCCGCGCGCGGCGTAGCCGTCATGTGAGAACGGCGGTTGCGTGGACGACAGCATTCCCATCGCGAAGCCCAACCGCCCCGGCAGCCGAGCCATCAGCGCCGGCAGTCGCGTCGCGCGCAGGAGATGCGCGCCGGCGAGCAGCGCACGCATCAACCAGGTGCGAGCGAAGATCCAGAGAATAAGGCGAGCCAGCGGCGGGTTTGGCTTTACCTGCGTCAGTGTCGCGCGCGTCGCCTCGAGCATTTCTCCATACGGCACGCCCGACGGGCACGCCGTCTCGCACGCGCGGCAGCCGAGGCATTGATCGATGTGCGTGCGCACGCTGTCGTCATCTACAGGAAGCTCGCCTTCGACGAGCGCGCGCATGAGCATGATGCGTCCGCGAGGACTGTCGTTCTCATCGCCGAGCGCGAGATATGTTGGACACGCCTGGAGACAGAACCCGCAGTGCACGCAGGTCATGATTCCCGGCACCGCGGCCGCGAGCGGCGTGTCCGGAATCGCGCACGGCGGCCGCGCGGCTACGCCGGTCATGCGCCGCCCCCGAGAATTCCCGGATTGAGCACGTTGGCCGGATCGTACCGGCGCTTCACGCGATGTGAGAGTGGGTCGAGCGCGCCGAATGACCAGCCGTTCCACGCCGCGCCTGGCAGCCGCTCGGCGATCACCGTTGCGCTCGACGCGCGCAACGTTTCGGCGAAGTTGGCGTCCGGTTCGCTGAGCATCACTCGCACGACGCCGCGGCCGAGTGATGCGTGCGCGAGCGGTGCGACGCCTAACGCGTGCGCCAGAGCCCACATCTCGGCGATGTGCGACGGTGCCCGGGACAGTCGCAGCACCGAGCTCCCCGCCGGCTCGCAACGCCGGAGCGTGGTCCAGGCATCAGCCGGCGCGTCGGCGGTGCTGCCTAACGAGGCCAGCACCGCGCGCTGCGAACGGACCGCGTCGCCGTTGCCGGCCAATCGCGCCAACAGCGTGGCCTTTTTGCCTAAGGAGAGACGGCGCGCCAACTCGGTGTTGAGCAGCTCGAGCGCGATCGGCGCGATCGCCATCCCTCGCAGCTTGGTCGCGAGCGCTTCGATGTTCGACGCGCCATCATCGACAGCGACTGCCACGGTCTCGTCGCGCTCCGGCAGACCGCGCAATCGCATCGTCACTTCGGTGATCACGCCGAGCGTGCCCCACGAGCCCGTGAACAATCGGGTGAGATCGAAGCCGGCGACGTTCTTCACGACACGGCCGCCGGTGGTGATGCGCACACCGGTGCCCGTGACGACCTCGAGCCCGAGCACGTGATCGCGCGGCGAGCCGAAGGCATGCGCGAGCGGACCGGCGGAGGCGGTGGCGATCGTCGCGCCGATCGTGCCGTCGCCCGCCCCGGGTGGATCGAGCGCGAGCCATTGGCGCTCGCCCGCGGTGACACGCTCGATCTCGGCGAGCGATGTACCGGCGCGCACGGTGATCGTGAGGTCGCCCGGCGTATACTCGACCACACCGGTGAGCTCGGCCAGCGACATCGGCGTCGCGTGCTGCACCGGACGACCCGCGTCGAGCCAGCTGCCGCGCCCCGCCACGCGAAGCGCAGTGTGGGCGGCGTTCGATTCGAGGATGCGGTCGGCGACCGCGGCGGTCGATGTCACGCGCCGGCCGCCGTGGCGAGATGCGCGCCCTTCGTCATCCGCCATTCCTGGCACGAATGCACCGGTACCACTTTCCCTGGATTCGCCCGGCGCATCGGATCAAACACGTCGCGCAACGCGCACTGCGCGGCGAGCGAGTCCTCGCTGAAGATGAGGGGCATGTACTCGAGCTTGTCGAGGCCGATGCCATGCTCGCCCGTCACGGACCCGCCAGCCGCGACGCAGGCGCGCATGATCTCGCCGCAGGCGTCGTGGACGCGGCGCGCTTCGCCGTCGTTGCGCGAATCGTAGGGGATGTTTGGGTGCAGGTTGCCATCCCCGGCGTGGAAGACGTTGCAGATCACCACGCCATACTTTCGCCCGATCTCGGCGATCTCGGCCAGCACGAGCGGGAGCTTGGTGCGGGGGATGACGGCGTCCTGCACGACGAGATCCGGCGACAGGCGGCCCATGGCGCCAAACGCCTTCTTGCGACCCTGCCATAGCCGCGCACGCTCCGCTTCGTCGCGCGCGATGCGAACAGCCCGCGCCCCCTCGCTCATGCACAGCGCCTGCACGACGCGCGCGTCGGCATCAATGCCGGCGGCGAGACCATCGAGCTCGATCAGCAGCACCGCGGCGGCATCGGCGGGATAGCCGGCGGCGTAGATGGATGCCTCGACGGCGCGGATCGTCGGGCCATCCATCATCTCGAGCGCGGCGGGCACGATGCCCGTCGCGATGATCGCGGATGTCGCCCGCGCCGCGGCGCCGATCGACGCGAAGTCGGCGAGCATCGTGCGCACCGCTTCAGGATTCGGCGTGAGCTTGACGGTCACATCGAGCGCGATGCCGAAGCATCCCTCCGAGCCGATGAAGGCACCGAGGAGATCGTAGCCCGAGTCTTCGCCGTCGGCATTGCCGAACGAGACGACCTCGCCATTCGGCAGCACGACCGTCAGCGCGTGCACGTGGTTGAGCGTGACGCCGTATTTGAGGCAATGCGGGCCGCCGGCGTTCTCAGCGACGTTGCCGCCAATCGTGCAAGCCGTCTGGCTGGACGGGTCGGGCGCGTAGTGGAGGCCGAACGCGTTCGCCGCGCGGGTGAGCGTGACGTTCACCGCGCCGGGCTCGACCACCGCGAGACGATTCGCCGCATCGATGGACAGAATTCTCGTCAGCCGATTCAGTCCGACGATGACCGCGTTCGGATCGGCGAGCGCGCCGCCGCTCAACCCGGTGCCGGCGCCCCGCGGCACGAAGGGAATTTCGGCGGCGGCCAGCGCGCGCACCACCGCGACGACTTCATCGCGCGTCGAGGGAAATACGGCCAGCGCGGGCGGACGCCGATACGTCGGCAGACCGTCAGCGCTGTAGGCGAGCAGCTCGCTCGCGCGCGAGACGAGCCCGCGCTCGCCGACGATGTCACGCAGCCTCGCGAGAAGCGCGGGGTCGGCCACCGGTCAGTGCACTCCCTTGCCGTTCGACTTCGCCTTCTCGTGTACCGCGGCTCGCTCCTCGATCGGCTCGAGCGCGAGCGACAGCAGCCGTTGGACGGTGCGCAACCGCTGCATCGCCGATCGCTCCATGAGCAGCTCTTGGCGCGCTTGCAGGTCGAGGTCGATCATGGACGCGATCACGAACGCCACGAGCGCGGGATCGGTGGGGAGCTCGGGCATGGGCGCGCGGTCGTCGGCCAGCGTGCGGGCGGCCTGCGCGACGCGGGCGAAGCTCTCGCGCAGCTCGGCGGCGAGCTCGGCCGCGGACTCGTCGATGGCGCCGGCATCGTCGTAACCGGTGACCTTCGCGACGCGATACGGCTTTTGGGATTGGACCAGCTCGGTAATGGCGAAACGTGCGCCGCCTTTGACGACGATGTTGGAGCGTCCGTCCTCCAGTGTGATCGCCTCGTCGATCCGCGCCTCGCACCCAACCCATCCCGCGGGAATTTCCGGCTCGCTCATCCCCTCGGGAAGGCAGACGATGCCGAATCCCGTTTCGCTCGCGCGACAGTCCGACAGCAGCTTGCGATACCGTGGCTCGAAGATGTGCAACGCCATCGTTGCGCCGGGAAACAGGACGAGCGGCAGCGGGAACAGCGGGAGGATACGCGGGGGCACGAAGCGAAGATAATGAGGCGGGTGTGGGG
>JALZAE010000200.1 GCA_030948535.1 Gemmatimonadota bacterium
AGATCGTCCTCGACGCCGGCGTCACGCCGGGCGATCAATCCCTGAAGGCTGCCGGCGATGGATTTGATCGGTGCCAACGAGTTGTTGATCTCGTGGCCGAGGACGCGCACGAGGCGCTGCCAGGCGACCCGCTCCTCTTCGCGCAGGGCACGGCTCAAGTCCGCGATGACGAGGAGCATGTGCGGCCGGCCATCCTGGCGAAAGGTGCCGCGCCGGATCTCCCAGCGTCCCGACCCGCCGGGAAAAGTCTGGTTGATGGTGCGCGGCGCTTCGCCGTGGAGAAACGCCGCAAGTCCGATCGCCGCCGAGCTCTGACCGATGAGCCGTTCGCTCGGGCGGGTGAGCAATCGCTCACCACCGCGATTGACGAGTCGCAGGATGTGCCGCTCGTCGAACGCGAACACGGCGACATCGATCTCGGACATGACGGTGCGGAGCAGCGCGGTCGCTTCCAGCGCGCCGAGCCGTTGCTGGCGCAGGGTCTCGCTCAGCTCGTTCACCTCGAGTAGGGCAAGTCCGAGCGCGTCGTCCATCCGAGCGTTGCGCGCACGAATGGAGAAGTCACCCTCGCGGAGCGCCGCCAACATGTTGCTGATCGTCTGCAGCGGCCGGATCACCCGCTCGCGGAGTGCATACGACATCCCGATCCAGCCGACCGCGATGAACACCGACAGCGTCCATCGCACTCGCGCGGAATGATCGCCTGTCCACAACAAGGAGAGCGCGACGATCGTCCCCGGCAGCCCGACGAGGAAAGCGATCTGCAAGATCCGGCGTTCATAGCGCAAAGGGAGATGTCAGACGTCAGATGTCAGATGGTAGGCAGGCGCTCGATAACCCTTGCGGGTCATAACCCGTAACTCGCGAGCCGGCGATACAGTGCACTGCGCGACAGCCCCAACGCCTTCGCTGCTTGGGACACGTTGCCGTCGAAGCGGGTGAGCGCCTTCTGGATTAGCAGGCGCTCGACTTCCTCGAGGGTCATGTCGTCGAGGCGTGACGGCGTGCCGGTAGCGGCGCGCAGAGCGAGGTCGCCGGCGCGGAGGGTGTCGCCCTGCGCCATGAGCACCGCGCGCTCGACGGAGTGATCGAGCTCGCGCACGTTGCCCGGCCAGTTGTGCTCGAGCAGCGCCTGCAGCGCGCTGGTGTCGAAGCCGGTGAGCTGTTTCGCGTAGCGCGTGGCGTGGCGGCGGAGGAAATGCAGCGCGAGGGGCGCGACATCTTCGCGCCGGTCGCGCAGCGCGGGGAGATGGATCTCGATCGTGTTGAGCCGGAAGAGCAGGTCTTCACGGAAGCGGCCGGCGCTCACCGCCTCGCGCACGTCGGCATTGGTGGCGGAGAGCACGCGGACGTTGACCTGCTTCGTCTTCGACGATCCGACGCGCTCGAGCTCTCCCATTTGGAGCACGCGAAGGAGCTTGGATTGCTGCGCCATCGAGATGTTGGCGATCTCATCGAGAAAGAGCGTACCACCGTCCGCCAACTCGAACCGGCCGACGCGGTCTGTCTTGGCGTCCGTGAACGCGCCCTTCACGTGGCCGAATAGCTCGCTCTCGAACACGCCCTCGGAAAGGCCACCCATGTTGACCGCGACGAACGGCTTGGCGGCGCGATTCGAGGCCGCGTGAATCCAGCGCGCGACGAGCTCCTTGCCCGTGCCGTGCTCGCCGGTCACCAATACGTTCGCGTCGGATGGCGCGATGCGCTCCATGAGTCGCAGCACCGGTTGCATGCGCGGCGACTCCGCGATCATGTGCGGGAGATGATCTCGCCCATCGCGGCGGAGCGCGCTGTTCTCCTCCTCCAGCCGGTGTGACGATCGCAGCGCCCGCCCGAGCTCGATCTGCGCGCGAAGCGTCGCGAGCAGTCGTTGATTGTCCCACGGCTTCTCGACGTAGTCGCGCGCGCCGCGACGGATCGCCTCGACCGCGCCTTCGACCGAGCCCCACGCCGTCATCACGACGACGGGCAGCGTGGAGTCGATCTCCTGGATGCGCTCGAGCATGTCGAGTCCCTCGCGACCAGACGTCGTATCGCGTGCGTAGTTGAGATCGATCAGTGCGACGTCGAAATCCTGAGTCTCGAGCGCGCGCAGCACTGCGGCGGGGGATGCCGCGGTCGCAATGCTGTAGCCTTCGCCTTTGAGCATGAGGCGAAGCGCTTCCACAATGTCGCCTTGGTCGTCGGCGATCAGGACACGAGCGTGATCAGAACTGACGACGGGCGTGGCGTGTGTCATGGCTATCAAGTTGAAGATGTCAGACGTCGGATGTCAGATGTCGGAATGGCCGGTGCTCAGGTCGCCCTGGTAGTAAGCAGTGCCATCACTGACATCGGACATCTGTCGTCTGACATCTCCCACTTCAGTGAAGCTGATAACCAACTGTCAGTTACTCATTGCGCAACGCGATTGCCGGGTCGACGGTGGAAGCTCTCCTCGCCGGTACGACTGACGCCGCTATCGCCACCGCTCCCAGCAACGCCGCGACGCCGACAAAGGTCAGCGGCTCCGCACTGCTGACTCCAAACAACAGACCCTTCAACGTCCGCATGACCGCGAACGCGGCGACACCCCCGATGAGCAGACCGGTGCCGGTGAGCACGAGGCCGCGGTTCAACACGAGGCGGACGACATCCGCTCGGCGCGCGCCAAGCGCCATGCGCACGCCGATCTCGCGCGTGCGTTGGGCGACCATGTACGCAATCACGCTGTACAGACCCACCGCGGCGAGCAGCAGCGCGATGCCGCCGAACGCGGCGAACATCCATCCGTAGAGGCGCCGGTCCCACATCGATGCGTCGTACATCGACTGCATCGTGCGCACGGAGAACACGGGCATGTTGGCGTCAACCGACCGGACCGCGTCACGCATCGGAGGCGCGAGCGAGGCGGCGTCGCCGGACGTCCTGACCATGATCGTCATCGTACGACGCGGCATGGCGGAGTAGGGGAGATACCAGTCGTTGTCCGGCGGCGACGTCAGTCGGCGCAGGTGGACGTCGCCGACGACGCCGACGATCGTATACCACTTGTTCGCGCTGGTGTCGCCGTTGAACGCGACGCGCTGGCCGATCGCATCTTTGCCTGGCCAGAATCGCGTCGCCATCGTTTCGTTGACAATCGTCACGCGCGAGCTGTCCCACGTCTCGTGATCCACGAAGAGGCGCCCTTTGCGAAGGGGGACGCGCAGCGACTTGAAGTAATTCGCGCTCACGCCGCGGACTGCGGCCGTGGGTTTGCGCCCGACCGGGAAAGTCTGTCCGTCGACCTCGAAATCCGTGTAGTTGCTGTTGCCGCTCAGCGGCGCACTGTTGATCATCGCCGCCTGCTGTACGCCGGGGAGCGCCGCGGCGCGCGCGAGCACCTGCTGGTAGAACGCGCTCCGTGCGCTGGTCGAATCGTACTGCTTGCCGGCCAGCGACACGCGCATCGTCAATACGTTCGACCGATCAAAGCCCGGGTCGACGTTCTGAATTTTGAGAAAGCTCTGCACCATCAGTCCTGCACCGACGAGGAGCACCAGCGACAACGCCACCTCGACCACCACGAGTCCGCTGCGCAGCCGCTGCCGGCCCGCGCCCGACCCGCCGCTACGACCGCCCTCCTTGAGCGACTCATGCAAGGCGCTGCCCGACGCCTGTAGTGCCGGCGCGAGGCCGAACAGCAGTCCCGTCGTCAAGCACAACACGAGGGTGTAGAGCAGCGTGTCGCGATCGATCGCGAACACCATCCAGAATGGGCGATCCGGCGGCGTGCCGGCGACGACCAGCTTGAGAAATCCCACGGCGAGGAGCGCGCCCAGCGCGCCGCCGACGATCGCGATCGCCAGGCTCTCGATCAGCAACTGCCGGATGATGCGACCACGCCCCGCGCCAAGCGCGGCGCGGATCGCCATCTCCCGGCTACGCGTCGTGGCACGCGCCAGCAGCAAGTTCGCGACGTTGGCGCAGGCGATGAGCAGCACGAACGCGACGGCGCCCATCATGATGTAAAGCACCGACCGGTAGTCGCCACCATTCTGCTCGTGCAGCGATACCATGCTCAGCGTCCAGCCCGCGTTGCTCTCGGGAAAATCGCTCTCGAGCCGGCGCGAGATCGAGGCGAGGTCGGCCCGCGCTTTCTCCATCGTGACGCCGGGCTTGAGCCTGGCGAGCGCGTTCAAGAAATGCATGCCGCGGTTCTGGGTCGGATCGAGCGCGAGCGGCACCCAGAGCGCGGACGTGTTCGGAAACCCGAAGCCCGACGGCATCACACCGACGATCGTATACGTGTCGCCATTCAGCGAGATCGTCTTGCCGAGGATGGCGCGATCGCCGTCGAAGCGGCGCTGCCAGAGATCGTACGCCAGCATCGCCACACGCTCGGCGTTGGGACGGTCCTCCTCGGCGCGGAAGTTTCGGCCAAGCACGGGCTGCACGCCGAGCAGCTGGAACGTGTCCCAGGTGATCTGGCCGCCCTCGATCTGCTCGGGCACGCCATCCTTCGCGGCGAGATTGAACGAGTTGCCGCTGAAGGCGGTCATGCCGACCAAGCTGCGATTGTTCGCGCGCCAGTCGACAAAATTCGGATACGAGACCGACGCGCCGTTGATCCCCTTGGTCGGATTGTCGTCGCGCAGCGCCACGAGCTGGTCGGGATCGCGATATGGGAACGGCCGCAGCAGCAGTGCGTTGAGGCAGCTGTACATGGTGGCGTTGACGCTGATGCCCAGTGCAAGCGTCAAAACCGCGACGACAGTGACGGTGGGATTTTTACGGAGGGTGCGGAGCGCGAACTTGAGATCACTGAGCACGTCTGACACTCCGTGATTGTGGTGTAGATGTCTTGCAGTAGATGTCAGACGTCAGATGTCAGATGTCGGTTTCACGGCAGACGACAGACGTCAGATGTCAGTCAAGCAGACTAACGGCCGACTAGGTATCAAGCGCTTTCACGGACATCTGACGTCTGACATCTGACATCTGCTATTCAGTGACCCACCCGTCACGCAGATTGATCACACGATTGCCATAGCCCGCGTTCACGTCCGAGTGCGTGACCTGGATGATCGTCGTCCCCTCGGAGTTGAGCTTCTTGAACAGCTCCATGATCTCGCGGCCCTGATCGCTGTGCAGGTTGCCCGTCGGCTCATCGGCGAGGATGATCTTGGGGCTGGCGATCACCGCGCGCGCGACGGCGACGAGCTGCTGCTGTCCGCCGGACAGTTGGCGCGGATAGAGATCCTTCTTGCCGACGATGTGGAATCGGTCGAGCGTGTCGGCGACGATCGCGGCGCGCTGATCCTTCTTCACGTCACGATAGGAGAGGGGGATGTCGAGGTTCTCCTGCACGGTGAGGTCGTCGAGCAGGTGATACTGCTGGAAGACGAAACCGATGTACTTTTTGTTCAGCGCGACACGATCCTTCGGGCTCAGCTTGTGGACCGGCTGATCGGCGAGGTAATACTCGCCCTTCCACTGATGATCGAGCATGCCGAGCACGCTGAGCAGCGTCGACTTCCCCGCGCCCGACGGACCCATGATCGACACGAATTCCCCTGCCTTCACGTCGATGTTGATGCGGCGGAGCACGAACACCTGGCCGCCGGCAATGGGGTAGCTCTTTTCGACGTTTCGTAAGGCGATCATGAATGGCGGGGGCTGGGGGGCTGGGGGCTGGGTGTCGGGAGGGAAGTTATCCCGTTCCCCGGTCCCGATCATTCATTTCGCAGCGCGATTACAGGATCCACTCGCGTCGCGCGACGTGCTGGAAGATACGATGCCAGCATGGCGACCGCGCCCAGCAGGAGTGCGATGCCGACGTAGGTGGTCGGGTCCGTCGGCGCGACGCCGAAGAGGAGACTCGTCATCAGGCGCGTGAGCGCGAACGCGCCCGCGAGACCGAGCGCGACGCCCATGAGCGTCAGGCGCGCACCCTGCTTCACCACCATGCCGCTCACGTCGCTCGCCCGCGCACCGAGCGCCATGCGCACGCCGAACTCGCGCGTCCGCTGCATCACGCCATACGACATCACGCCGTAGATGCCGATGGTCGCCAGCACGAGCCCGACAGCGCCGAAGAGGCCAAACAGTGTCGTACTCAACCGGCTCTTGCCGAGTGATTCGCCGACCAATGCGGTGAGCGGGCTCATGCGGCCGATCGGGAGATCGCGATCCATCGAGCGCACGACGTCGCGCAGCGGACTCGCCAACGCGCTCGGCTCGCCCGTGCCGCGCACCACGAGCGTCATGAAGTTGTACGGGAACTGCGTCAGCGGGCGATAGATCTCCATGAACGGCTCGACATCGAGGGCAGCGTGATGCACGTCGCCGGCGATCCCGACGATCTGCACGTGCTCCATCTTGAACCACTCATAGTCGATGTACTTGCCCACGGCGCTCTCGTTCGGCCAGAAGGTGCGGGCCAGCGTCTCACTTACCACCGCCACCGCCGGCGAGCTGCTCAGATCGGCGTCGGTCAACGCTCGGCCCGATTTGATGGGAATCTCCATCGCGCGGAAATAGCCCGGCGTCACGGCGCGCATGTCGCCCGTCGGCTCTTGACCGCGCGGCGGTGCCGGCCGGCCGGCGACGGTGAATGAGCTGGCCGAGCGCTGGCCGCTCAGCGGCAAGAAGCTGATCGCGCCCACCGCCTTCACGCCGGGAATCGCCGCGATGCGCGACTCGGCCTCGTGGAAGAACGCGACCTGCAGGGTATCGTTCCGGTACTTCGCGCGCGGCAGGCTCAGGTCCGCCATCATCGCACGCTCGGGCTGGAATCCGAGGTGCACCGCTCGAAGCTCTGAAAAGCTGCGCAGCATCAGACCGGCGCCAGCGAGGAGGACGATCGCCAGCGACACCTCCGCGACGACGAGCGCGTTTCGCAAATTGCCGCTGGCGCGCGTCAGCGCCGTACCGCTGCGGCCTCCTTCCTTCAGCGTGTCGTGCAGAGCGCCGCGCGCCGTCGCGATCGCCGGCGCCAGACCAAAGGCGACGCCGGTCAACAGAGCCAAAATCATGGTGAAGGCGAGCACGCGTGCATCGATCGCCACGTCGCCGATTGCGGGAAAATCTTTCGGGATGAGCGCGACGATGACATCGGTGCCGAGGAACGCCAATCCGAGTCCGGCGATCGCCGCGACGAGCGAGAGCACGATGCTTTCCGTCAGCAACTGCCTAACGAGTCGCCCCGGCGTCGCGCCGAGTGAGACGCGGATCGCGATTTCCTTCTGGCGATCGGTCGCCCGCGCCAGTAGCAGGTTCGCGACATTGGCGCACGCGATCACGAGCAGGAAGCCGACCGCGCCCAACAGCACCAGCAATCCCTTGCGCACATCACCCACCACATTCTCGCGCAGCGACACCGCGTTCGCCGACCAGTTCGCGTTCAGTTTGGGCGCGTCCTGCACGCGCCGCTTGGCGACCGAGAGCATCTCGTCATTCGCGCGCGCGACGGTGACCCCAGGCTTGAGCCGCGCCACTACGCGTAGATACCGGCCCTGCGCATCGCGATGCTTCGGCCCGAAACCGATCGGCACCCACAGATCGACCGGCTCGAAAAAGTGAAAATCCTTGGACATGACGCCGAGCACCGTGAACAGATTTCCGTTCAGCCGAAACGTCCGCCCCACGGCGCCGGGCAGTCCGCCGAAGCGCGTCTTCCACATGTCATAGCTGATCACCGCGACATTCGGTCCCCCGGGCGCATCCTCCTCGACCGTGTACACTCGGCCAAGGGCAGGCTGGACGCCGAGAATCGGGAACACGGTCGCGGAGGAGATGCGCATCTGCTCCGAGATCGGCTCATCACCTAGGCCGGTGACGGTGCCGTGCGTCTCGACGAACGCGCCCATGGCGTCGAACGACTTCGCCGACTCTTGCCAAGCGAGAAAATTCGCCGGCCCGACGACGTTGTGCGGCTTGTCGCTCGCGAGGTGACGCTCCCACAGCATCACGAGCCGGTCCGCCTGCGGGTATGGCAGGTCGGTGAGGAGCACCGCGTTCACCACCGAGAACATCGCGGTGTTCGCGCCGACACCGAGCGCGAGCGCAAAGATCGCCACCAGGGTGAACGTGCGGTTCTTGGCGAGCCCGCGTACGGCGTACATGAGGTCCTGCAGGAGCGTGTTCATCGTGGAGCTCCGCTGTGACCGAGATGACTCGTCTTACTCATTGCGTAGCGCGACCGCGGGATCGACGCGCGTCGCTCGAAGTGCCGGGATGTATGATGCGAGCATCGATGTCGCCGCGAGCAGCGTCGCCGCGCCGATGAAGGCAATCACGTCCGTTGGACCGACGTCGATCAGCAGACCGCGGATCAGCTGCGCCGCGGCGAGCGTGAGCGCGAGGCCGACACCCACGCCGATCGCCGCGAGGCGCGCGCCTTCACTCAACACAAGCGCGAGCACGTCCGCCGAGCGCGCGCCGAGCGCGATACGAACGCCGAATTCGCGGGTGCGCATCGAGACGACGTACGCGACGACGCCGTACATGCCGACCGCCGCCAACCCCAGCGCGATCAGACCGAACAGACTCAGCAGCCGCGTCGTCGCGCGCTCCTTGTCGATGCGCTGCTCGATGTACTGCCGCATCGTCTGCACATCGAAGAGCGCGAGCGACGGATCCAGAGCGCGCACCGCCGCCTTGAGCGAAGGAATCAGCGCCGAGGGATCACGGTCGGCGCGCACGAGCAGCGTCGCATCGGAGCGGAAGCTCGTGCGCTGCTGCCGCGGTAGATACGCCATCGGTCGCGGCCGCTCGGTGAGCTCGTCGTACTTCGCGTCCTTCGCCACGCCGACGATCTCGAGATACGGCGTGTCGTCGCCGCCGTTGACGCGGATGCGTTTGCCCACCGGACTCGCGTTGCCCCAGAAGCGACGCGCCAATGTCTCATTGATGATCACGACTCCAGGCGCTCCGGAGCGATCGTCGAGGGTGAAATCGCGTCCGCTGAGCAGCGGAATGCCGAGCGTGTTGAAGTAGCCGGGCCAGATGTCGTTCTCGAACGTCATGCCGACGTCGCCCTGTCCCTCGACATTCAATCCCCCTCCGACCATCGTGCCGCCGAGTGGCACGAGCGATGCGAGCGATGCCGATCGCACCCCGGGCAGCTCCTGTGTTCTGCGTACGAGCTCTTGATAGAACGCCGCGCTCTTTTCCGGCGAATAGCCCTGCGCGCCGATGTCGAGTGAGAGCGCCACGAGCTGGTCTTTCGCCGGAATGCCGATGTCGACCGTGTTCGCGCGCTGGATGCTGCGCAGCAACAGTCCGGCGCAGCCGAGGAGCATCAGCGACAGCGCCATCTGTCCGACGACGAACGCGCCCTGCGCCCGCGAGCGACGGCCGGAGCCGCCGGAGAGCGCGTCCTCCTTGAGCGCGGGGATGAGCGCGGGCTTGGTCGAGCTCAACGCGGGCACCAGGCCGAACGCGATGCCGGTGAAGAGGCACGTCGTCGCCGACCACGCCAACATCCGCCCGTCGATCGAGAAGTCGAGTACGAACGGCAGCTCCAGGTAGCGCACGAGCAGCTCGAGCGTCCACGCCGCGAGCAGCAAGCCGATCGCCCCGGCGACCGTCGCCAGCACCATGCTCTCCGTCAGCAGCTGCCTAACGAGTCGCCCCCGGCTTGCGCCGAGCGCGAGCCGAATGCCGATCTCTCGACGCCGCGAGGCCGCTCTGCCGAGCAAGAGATTCGCGACGTTCGCGCAGGCGATGAGCAGCACCACACCCGTCACGCCGAGGCCCAGCGCCGCGATGGGAATCGCCTCGCCGTTGTTCGACGGACGGATACCGCCCGAGACCGGGGACGCAATAGCCGAGAATCCCTCGCGCGATTTCGGATTTTCTTTCGCCAGTCGCTGCGAGATCGTCCGCACGGCGGCGTCCGCTTCACCGCGCGACACACCATCCTTCAACCGCCCGATCATCTGAAACATCGAGACATCGCGCCCGGTGAGCATCGCCGCGGGTCGCGGCATTGCTTCCGCGTGCATCATCACCGGTACCCAGAGCTCGGCTTCCTCCCCCACCACGGCGCCGATGAATCCTTCCGGCGCCACGCCGATCACCGTGTAGCGATGTCCGTTGATCACTATGGACGTGCCGACCACGCCTGGATCCGCCGCGAAGCGCCGCGTCCACATTCCATGGCTGATCACCGCCACGGGGTGCGTGCCCGGAGTGCGAACTTCCTCCGTCGCGAAGGTGCGACCGAGCGCGGCGTGCACGCCGAGCACGTTGAAGTAGCTCCCCGAGACGATCTGGCCCTTCACGCGCTCCGGCTCGCCGCTACCGATCTGGAGATTGACGGGCATCAGCGCGAACACGGCGGCGTCGGAGAAGACGGCGCCTTGATCGCGATAGTCGACATAGTCGGCGTAGGACACCGGCTGCATCCTGCCGCTCCACGTCAGCGTCGACACCCACGCCAGCCGCTCCGGCTGCGCGATGTGAGGAAGCGGGCGCAGCATGACGGCGTCGATCAGCGCGAAGATCGCGCT
>JALZAE010000227.1 GCA_030948535.1 Gemmatimonadota bacterium
GCGGCCCGCGTGCACTATCACAACGCGATGCGAGCGATCAAGGAGTTTCTCGATGACCGACTGTCCGCGCGGCGAGATCCGGGACCTGTTGCCCGAGCTCGTGCATGATGCGCTTGACGCGAACACCCGCGCCGAGGCGGAGCGTCACGTCGCCGGCTGCGTCGACTGCGCGGCCGAGGTCGCGCTGCTCCGCTCGATGCGGAGTGCGTTGGGCGCGCGGACGCCCGCCGTCGATGTCGCGCGGATCGTGGCGGCAGTGCAGGGTGCCAACGTCGCGGCGCCGCGCCTTGTAGTTCCTTCGAAGCGCGGCTTCTCGATGCCGAGACATTGGCGCGCCGCGGCGGCGATCATCGCCGTGTCGGCCGGCAGTCTCATCGTGCTCAAGCAGCGCGCTGTCTCGGAACGACCGGCGCAGGAGATGACGTTCGACGGCGGCGTGAGCGATCTCGATACCCAAGATTTGCGCGCGCTGATGGGAGATTTGAAGGATCTCGATGCACTGACGTCGGCGGATCCTGCGCCGCTCATGACGCTGCCCGCTCCGGTCGTGGAGAATAGATGAAGAGAAACGTGGTCAGTCTGACGATCGTGCTAGCGCTCGGCGCGGCGCTGGGCGTGCCGAGCTGTGCGGTCGCGCAGGCCGCGCAACAGCAGGTCGCGCCCCAGGACAATCCCGAGGAGCGCGCGAAGCTCGAGCAGCAGTTCCGCGCGCAGATCGCGCAGATCGTGCGGCAGCGGCTGCAGCTCTCCGATGATCAGTTCCGTCAGCTCCTGTCGACCAACCAGCGGTACGAGGGACAGCGACGGGATCTGATTCGTCAGGAGCGCGAGGTGCTGCAGGGTCTGCGCGATGAGCAGCTGTCGGCGACGCCGAACCAGGGGCGCGTCAGCACCCTGATCGACAAGCGCTTGCAGCTCGAGCAGCAGCGGCTGGCCATCACGCAGCAGGAGCAGCACGAGCTCGGCGGGTTCCTCACGCCGGTTCAGCGCGCGCAGTACGCGGCGCTGCAGGAGCAGATTCGTCGCCGCTTGCAGGAGTTCCGTCGCCGCCAAACCGATCCCGCGCTTCAGCCCAACGCCGCCGAGAAAGAACTGCGGAAGGAAGAGCGCCAGGAGCGAAAGGCGGAAGCCCGTCCGCGCGTCGTGCGCCCGAATCGCCGGCCGTAGCACACACGCGCTCACAGGCGAAATCAGGACATTCGGCTCCCGGCCCGTTCGCCATCTGCCGCAAAACGGCGACAATCAGGGCGACAACAATCGCGGTAATGACCGCGACAACCACGGCCGGTTCTTCGCGATGTTGGACGACTGTGATCCGGCGAGCTTCAACGCCGCACTCGGCGCTGGGACCTGCGTCGGCAGCGGCAAGACCACGTTCCCGCAATTCATCCAGGAGCTGACGCAGACACACACCGCGAGAAAATGGCGGTTCCTTCCGCCGTTCACCGAGGTGCGCAAGAATGCCGTGTTGGTCGCGGCAAATTTGGGTGGCGAGACGCACACTTTCACACATGTGCAGCACTTCGGCGGAGGAATCGTACCGATCCTCAACCAGCTTTCGAACAATCCAACCGTGGTGCCCGAGTGCACGACACTCGAGACGGAAGACTTCGTCGCTCCAGGGCAGACCTATCGTTTGCCGACTCGCGGCGTTCACTCACGCTCGATGAAGATCCAGTGCCGCATCCATCCGGGGATGCGCAGCGTGGTCGAGGTCGACGGTCGAGGTCGACGGTCGAGGTCGACGGCTGATCGTCTACCGGCCGATGGCGCGAAACGGAGTGCGGCGCGTTGAGTGAGGACGGGCTTCGCGCTAGATTGCGCCGTCGGCCCGGGTGGCGGAATTGGTAGACGCAGAGGACTCAAAATCCTCCACCACGAGAGTGGTATACGAGTTCGAGTCTCGTCCTGGGCACTGAGAAGCGCAGATGTCAGATGTCAGACGTCAGATGTCAGATGTCAGCCGAACACTCAACACCGCCAGCCGTGGTATGGCGCGCCACGCTCTCCTTTTTTGGCGATCAGTTTGACTGACATCTGACTTCTTGCCTCTGACGTCTGGTCGGCTGTTCTTGTTATGCCGATCCTGCCGTTCTAGCTTTCGCGGCTCGCGACGACAACGAAGCGCGTCTCGCGTGGTTCGCGCGCTCCCCGCACTACACCGCTGATGCTGGCGAACGGGCTCGCGCCGGACGGCATGGAGGCGCGCCAGCCCTGGAGCACTATTCGGATGGCGAGCTACCGCTTCGCACAGGTCCCCACCGCAGGTGAGCCGATCGGATTCTCCGGCGGCGCGCTGCAGGTCTCCGCGCATCCGATCATCCCCTACATCGAAGGCGACGGCACCGGCCCCGACATCTGGCGCGCCGCGCAGCGCGTGTTCGATGCGGCCGTGGATCAAGAGTTCGGCGGCGAGCGCCGCATTGCCTGGATGGAAATCTTCGCCGGCGAAAAGGCGTTCACGCGCCATCAGGACTGGCTTCCCCAAGAGACCGTCGATGCCTGCCAGGAATTCCGCGTCTCGATCAAAGGCCCGCTGACGACGCCGGTCGGCGGGGGCATTCGCTCGCTCAACGTGACGCTGCGCCAGGTGCTCGATCTCTACGCCTGCATTCGCCCCGTGCGCTACTTCGAGGGCGTCGGCGCGCCGGTGAAGGAGCCACAGAAGCTCGACGTCGTGATCTTCCGCGAGAACATCGAGGACGTCTACGCCGGCATCGAGTGGAAGGCCGGCTCCGCCGAGGCCGAGAAGGTTGGGGACTTTCTGCGCAACGAGATGAAGAAGAACATTCGCGCGCAATCGGCCATCGGCATCAAGCCAATGTCCGAGTTCGGCAGCAAACGGCTGATCGACATGGCCATCCGCTACGCGCTGCGGACCAACCGCTCGTCGATGACCCTTGTGCACAAGGGCAACATCATGAAGTTCACCGAGGGCGCGTTCCGCGACTGGGGCTACGAGCTCGCGCGCGAGAAATACGGCGGAGTCACGTGCACCGAAGCCGACATCTCCAAAGCCGGGGAGTGCGCGCGGGCCGATGCGCTGATCGTGAAGGACCGCATCGCCGACGCGATGTTCCAGCAGCTCCTGCTGCGTCCCGATGAGTATTCCGTGATCGCGACGCCAAACCTCAACGGCGACTATCTCTCCGACGCCGCGGCCGCTCAGGTCGGCGGGCTAGGAATGGCGCCCGGCGGCAACGTCGGTGATGGCGTCGCCGTATTCGAGGCCACGCACGGGACGGCACCCAAGTATGCGAATCTCGACAAGATCAACCCGGGCAGCCTCATTCTCTCCGGCGTGATGATGTTCGAGTATCTCGGATGGGACGCCGTTGGCGCGCGCATCGTCCGGGGCATCGAGGCGGCGATTCGATCGAAACGCGTCACCTACGATCTGGCGCGCCAGATGCCGGGCTCGACTGAGGTGGCAACGTCAGCATTCGCCGATGGTATCATCGCTGGCATGCGCTGACCTCGTCTCGTCGCGATCACTACCGATTCTATCTCTCAATCAGACCACATGACGATTCGTCTCTCCGCGCGGCGCGCCGATCTCGGCTCGCTCGATACGCCACTGCTCGCCATCGGTCTCGCGAAAAATGCCACGATCTCTGGTGCGCTGACGTCCATCGACGGCGTCCTCGGCGGCGCCATCGCGCGGGCGGTGGGGCGGCGCGACTTCCGCGGCGGGAAGGATGAAACGCTTTTTCTCAGCGGCGGGAGTTCCGGCCCGCAGCGCGTGCTTCTCGTCGGCATGCCCGAATCGACTGACGCCGCCGGCGTATCGCGCCGCGCGGCCGCGGTTGCAGCGCGGCAAGCGCGAAAGCTGGGCGTGACTTCGATGGCGTGGTTCTCGGCCGGCCAATCGCCCGAGGCGATCGAGGCGGCGGCGGTCGGCATTCAGCTCGGCGCGTGGGAGTACGTCGATCTGAAGACGCCGCCGCCGGAGGATGAGCGTCGGGCGGCGCTGACCGACGCCTCGATCATCGTCGCCGACGACAAAGCATCGAGCGATGCGGTGAGTCGCGGCGTCGCGATCGGCGAAGGGCTCGCGCTTGCGCGTCGTCTTGCGATCATGCCGGGCAACATGTGCACGCCCGACTATCTGGCCGATACGGCCCGCGACATCGCGAAGCGGCATGGCCTCGCCGTGACGGTGCTCGGCCGCGCCGAAATGGAGAAGGAGAAGATGGGATCCTTCCTCTGCGTGGCGCAGGGCGCGCCACAGGAGGATCCTAAGCTCATCGCGCTCGAGTATCGCAAAGGACCGGCGGGGGGCAAGCCGGTCGTCCTCGTGGGCAAGGGGCTGTGCTTCGACACGGGCGGCATTTCGATCAAGCCCGCGGACAAGATGGAGCTGATGAAGTACGACATGTGCGGCGCGGCCGGCGTGCTCGGCGCGATGGAAGCGATCGCACGGTTGCAGCTTCCGGTGAACGTGGTCGGACTCGTGGGCACGACGACGAACATGCCCTCGGGCACCGCGGTCAAGCCCGGTGACGTGGTGCAGGCGAGCAACGGCAAGTTCATCGAGATCATCAACACGGATGCCGAAGGGCGACTCGTCCTCGCCGACGTGCTCGTCTACGCGAAGCGCTTCGATCCCGCCGCGGTGATCGACGCGGCGACACTCACCGGCGCCTGCGTCGTCGCGCTCGGGCACACGGCCTACGGCGTGCTCGGCACCGACGATGCGTTGATCTCCGAGATTCTCGATGCCGGCAAGCGCAGCGGCGAGCTCGGCTGGCAACTTCCGCTCTGGGATGACTACAAGGAGCTCGTCAAATCGGATGTCGCTGACATCAAGAATTCCGGCGGTCGCCCAGCGGGCGCGATCTCGGCAGCGATGTTCTTGAAGGAATTCGCGGAGGGATATCCGTGGGCGCATCTCGACATCGCCGGCACGGCCTACACCGAGAGTGACCTCGGCTACATCCCGCGCGGTCCGACGGGTATTCCAGTGGGCGTGTTCGTCGAGTTCGTGCGGGGGCGGTCGGCCCAGGCGTGACACGTCTTCGCTGGCGCCGGATCGGCCTCGGCCTCGCGGCCGGGGCCGTTTTTCACCTGCTCGCGCCGGCGCCACTTCGCGCGCAGGTGCGTGATACGACTCGCCGCGACACCTCGCGCGTCGCGGTGCCGATCGATACGAGCCTCACGATTCCGCGGACAGCGAGCGATACGGCCAAGGTCAAACGCGATACGATCAAGCCGCCGCTCGCGCACGCCGCCATGCCGAGAGATCTCGGCGTCGGACAACGCTTCCAATGGAATCGCGCCGAGCTCTTCGCGTCGGGCGCGCTCACCCTCTTCGAGTTCGTCGAGCGGGTGCCCGGCATCACTGCCTTTCGCAGCGGTTGGATTGCGTCGCCACAGCACGCGTCCTATTTGGGGAACGCGCGGCGCGTGCGCGTCTGGTACGACGGCATCGAGCTCGACGCCTTCGACGCGCGCACAGGATTCTTGCTCGACCTGGGTACCGTGCCGATCTGGTCGCTCGAAGAGATTCTCATGGAGCGCGGCAGCGACGAGCTGCGCATCTACCTGCGCAGCTGGCGCGTCGAGCGAACGACCGCCAACACGCGCACGGACATCGTGACGGGCGACTACCAGACGAATCTCTATCGCGCGTTCTACGGCAAGCGATTCGAGCACGGGGAAGCACTTCAGGTCGCAGGCCAGCAATACGGCACGAGCGCGCCGCGCCGGATCGGCGGGGGCGATAACCTTGGGCTTTTCGTGCGCGGTGGGATCGTGACGAAGCGCGGTTGGAGCTTCGACGCCGTCACGATGCGCATGAGCGGGAGCCGCGACGCGCAGGCGAAAATCGCCGTCATCGGAAACAGCCTCGCCGAAGGGGACAGCTTTCCACCGCTTCGATCGACGATGTCGTTGAGCTACGTCCGCGGCGCGTATGGCGATCCCGATGCGGGGCCGTGGCTGCAGGTCATCGGCTCCATGCAAGCATTCCAGGAGAGTACCAAGCAGGGCGTGCGCGGCTCGACCGACATCGATCAAGCCGACACATCTTTGGTGCACGATCGCTACATCGCGTCCGGCGGTTTCACGTGGCGTGGCATGCGGGTGAGTTTGTCCCAGCAGGGCCATTTCGCGAACAGCTTCGCGCGCAACGTTCAGACGGGGCGCGTCAGCTTCGATCTCGGGCCGCTCGGGCTGTCGCTCTACGGCGAGCATCGCGCGGATACCTCGCTGACCGAGGCGGCGGGGCGCCTCTCATTCGGCCGGCTGGCGCTTGGCGGCGTGGTCGGAGCGCGCAGAGGGGAGAATGGTACCAGCTGGGTCGCGAACGCTCGGGTAGAGGCGGGACTTCGGCTGTTCGATCTCTGGGCGACGAGTGGCGTGCTGCGCCGCGGAGTGGCAACGCTGCCTGCGCTGCTCGTCTATGACACCACACTGGTGTCGACCATCGAGCCGGCCGTGACGGGTACCTTCGGCTCGTTGAGCGGTCGACTGTGGAAGGACGTCTACGTCGACGGTTTCGTCGTCGCCTGGCAGCACGAAGGGCCGTACCGTCCGCGCTTTCAGTCGCATGAGGAGGTCTACGTGCGGAGTAACTGGCTGTCGCGCTTTCCATCCGGACATTTCGGCATTCTGGCGAGCGTGGCGCACGAGTACCGGTCGATCACGCCCTTTCCATTCAACAACCAAGGGACGACGGCGCTCGATCTGGCGAGTGCCGGCAACGGCCTGATCAACCGTCTCGAGATTCGAATTCTGGATGCCACGGCGTTCATCCAGCACCGCTTCAATTTTTCAGCGGAGCGGTCATATGTGCCCAGCTATTTTTTGCCGAGGCAGACGATTCTGTATGGCGTGCGGTGGGACTTCTACAATTGACAAGAGTATTGTCGCAGCGTAACTTACGTGACTGCAGATGATACGAAGCATGACCGGCTTCGGGGCCGCGACGGGGCGCGTGGGAACTGGGCAGGTGACGGTCGAGCTGCGCACCGTCAACCACCGCTTCTTCAATCCGCACCTCAAGCTTCCGACCGCGCTTTCGCGCTGGGAAGGAGAGATTCGCGAGGCGTTGCGTCGCGAGATCGCGCGCGGTCACGTCACCATGTCTGTGCGCATTGAGCGTGCGGCTGAGAACCCGGTCACGGTGGACGAGAGTCGTTTCGCACGATACGTCGATCAGCTGCGGGAACTGCAGCAACGCCACGCGCTCGACGCGTCGCTGGATGTCGGTACGATCTTGCGACTGCCGGATGTGATCAGCGGTGCCGCGGCGGACGAGATTGGCGGAACGGTGGAGGAGATGGTGCTCGTCGTGCGGGACGCGCTCGCGGCGCTGACCGCGATGCGCGAAGCAGAGGGCGGCAGGCTTGCCGGCTTCCTGATCGAGCGGGTCGGGGCGATCGAAGGAGCGGTGGCGCAAATCGCGACGCGCACGCCGGACCGCTTGGTCGCCGAGCGTGACCGGCTGCGGAAGTCGGTGCGAGAGTTGGCGGAGGGTGTGGACGTCGATGCCGGGCGGCTGGCGCAGGAGGTCGCGCTGCTGGCGGATCGGCTGGATGTCTGCGAGGAGCTCGAGCGCTTTCGATCGCACATCGCCGCGTTTCGTGCGACGCTAGAGAAGCGGAATACGGACGCCGTGGGGAAGCGGCTTGGGTTTCTGTTGCAGGAGATGTTGCGCGAAGCGAACACGACGGGCAGCAAAGCGCGCGATGCCGCGATTCAGCAGCAGGTCGTGATCGTGAAGGAAGAGTTGGAACGGATGGCTGAGCAGGTCGAGAATCTCGAGTGACCACCCGATGAGGACGCCCTTTCCGATCATTCTTTCCGCGCCCTCGGGGGGCGGAAAGACGGCGATCACGAAGCGGCTGCTCGAAGTGCGATCGGATATCGGCTACTCGATCTCGTGTACCACGCGAGCGCCGAGGCCGGGCGAGGTGGATGGTCGCGACTACCACTTTCTGACCGCGGAGGAGTTCCTTCGGCGGAAAGAGCGCGGCGAGTTCGCGGAGTCGGCGGATGTGCACGGCAAGATGTACGGCACGTTGCGATCGGAAGTCGAGCGCGTGCTGATGGCAGGGAAGCACGTGATCATGGACATCGACGTCCAAGGTGCTCGGCAGTTCCAGGCCGCGTTCCCCGCGACGGTCTTGATATTCGTGTTGCCGCCGTCCGGCGACGTACTATTGGAGCGGTTGCGATCACGGAACACCGAGGATCGCGCGTCGCTAGGGCGACGGATGCGGAGCGCGCTGGTGGAGTTGCGAGATGTCGAGTGGTATCAATACGTGGTGGTGAACGACGAGTTGGAGCGCGCGGTGCAGGCCGTCTCTGGGATCATCGACTCGGAGATGACGCGGCGCGACCGCCTTGGGCATTTGCAGCGGGATGTGCGCTCGATCGCCGAGCGCTTGGAGCGCGAGCTCACGTCCCACGAGTAACGCATTTCAACGCAGAGTGACTCATGCAAGTTTTCACGCCGACCGAAGTGGCGCACCGCGCCGTCAACAAGTACCTGGGCGTTCTCGTCGCGGCGAAGTACGCCCGCGTGCTGAACGAATTTCCGCGCGACCGCGGCGCACGGGAGAAGAAGCTGACCACGCGCGCGCTGGAAGATCTGACGACGGACGCGATTCAGTACCACGTGGTGCCGCGCCGCACTCCCTGATCGGCGCATCGACCGCGAGCTCACGAGCACGATCCAGCGCGTGCGTCCCTTTGACGGTCGCCGCGTTCTCCTCGGGGTGACGGGGGGGATCGCCGGCTACAAGGCGGCGTGGCTCGCGCGGCTGCTCTCGCTCGCGGGCGCGGAAGTCGATGTGGTGATGACGCGTGCGGCGACTGAGTTCGTCGGACCGATCACGTTCGAAGCGCTGACGGGGCGCCCGGTGCACACCGACATTTTCGCGGTGGGCCGGGCGCTCGATCACATCAAGCTGGCGCGCGAGGCGCACGCGATCGTGGTGGCGCCGGCGACTGCCGACTTCATGGCGCGCGCCGCGCAGGGTCGCGCTGACGATCTGCTGGCCGCGATCCTGCTCGCCAACGGCGATCCGCGCGTGCACGCGCCCGTGCTGCTCGTGCCGGCCATGAACGATCGCATGTGGGCCCATCCGCAGACGATGGGTCATGCCGCGCATCTGCGGTCGATCGGCTACGCGTTGTTGGAGCCGGAGACCGGAATGCTCGCGGCGGGCGAGGGGAGCGGACCGGGGCGGCTGCCGGAGCCCGAAACGATCTTCGCGCACGTCGCTTCGCTGCTCGAGCCAAAGGCGCTCGCCGCCATGCGCATCGTCGTCACGGCAGGCCCGACGCGCGAGCCGATCGATCCGGTGCGGTTTCTGTCGAATCGCAGCTCCGGGAGAATGGGCGTGGCGATCGCGGCGGCGGCGTGGCGTCGTGGCGCGGAGGTGACGCTCATCGCCGGACCACTGGAGGTCACCGTGCCGATCGGCGTGACGGTCGTGACGGTCGAGACGACCGAGGAAATGCGTGCCGCGGTCGTCGCCGCGCTGCCGGGCGCCGACGCCTTGATCATGGCGGCCGCGCCCGCCGATTTTCGCGCGGCGTCGCCTGCGACGGCGAAGATCAAGAAGGCGAGCGC
>JALZAE010000240.1 GCA_030948535.1 Gemmatimonadota bacterium
GCTCGCGCACGATCTGCAGATGCGCTTGCTGCCGAGGACAGACGTCGTCGCGCCCGAAGCTACCGTGAGTGCTCGCGTGATCCCCGCCGAAAACGTCGGCGGGGATTTCTACAATCTGTTCAAGCTGGGGCAGGGGCGGACCGGGGTGATGATCGGCGACGTGTCGAGCCACGGCTATCGCGCCGCGCTCATCATGGCATTGGCGCTGAGCGCGTCGGCGATTCACGCGCAATCATCGAACGATCCCGGCACGGCACTCGCCGCGCTCCTCGACACGCTCGGCGACGAGCTCACCAGCACCGAGATGTTCATCACTGCCTTCTATGCGGTGATCGATCGCGAAGCCGGCGCGCTGCGCTACGCGAATACGGGGCATCCGCACGCCTTCCACGTGAGCGGCGACGGCGATGTCGCGCGGCTCGGCGCGCTCGATCCGCCACTCGGCATGGTCGATTGGCCGCCGAGCGCGAAATCGCGGTCGTGGACGAAGGAGCGGGACGTGCTCGTGCTCTTCACCGACGGCGTGAGCGACGCGCGCAATCGGGCCGGCCGGCGGCTCGGCGAGCAGCCGGTGCTCGATGTCGTCGTCGCCAATCGGCGGGAGACACCGGCCACGATCGTCGAGCGCGTGTTCGACACGCTCGAAGAGCACATCGGCGGCGCCGTGCAGCGCGACGACCTCGCGCTCGTCGTTCTGCGCAGCTGATGATCGCGCCCGGCGGCGGCGCCGGCCGCATGCCACCTATTCGGAAGAGTCTCGGCCAGCACTTTCTGTCGGATGTGCGAATCCTCGGCCGCATCGCCGATGCGATCCAGATCGTGCCGGGGGAGACGGTGATCGAGATCGGGCCCGGTCGCGGCGCGTTGACCGAAGCGCTTCGCACGCGCGGCGCCCGCGTGATCGCCGTCGAGGTCGATCGCATGCTCTCCGAGATGCTGGCCAAGCGGTACGCGGGCGACGACGCCGTGCGCATCGTTCAAGGTGACGCGCTCGAGACCGACTTCGCCGAGCTCGCCGGTGGTGCGTACGCGCTCGTCGGCAACGTGCCGTACTACATCACCACGCCACTCATCTTCCACGCCCTGGAGCGGCCGCGCGCGTCGCGATCGGTGTTCCTCGTGCAGCGCGAGGTCGCCACGCGCATGGCCTCGCCCCCCGGCGTAAAGGAGTACGGCGCCTTGAGCGTGAACGTCCAGTCGGTGGCTCGCGTGGAGTTGCTCTTCGCCGTTCCCGCGGCGTCGTTCCATCCGCCGCCGAAGGTCGAGTCGGCGGTGGTGCGGCTGACGCCGCTCGCCGAGCCAATGGTCGCGCCGGAGCGAGAGGCGCGCGTGCGCTCGTTCGTCCAGGAGATCTTTGGTCTCCGGCGCAAGCAGATGCGACGCGTCCTGCGCACCGTGGCCAAGCTCGACGTCGATGCGGCGAACGCGATTCTCGCGACGTGCGAGATCGATCCCGAAGCTCGGCCGGAGACGCTCGCGCCTGCTCAGTTCACGCGTCTCTCCGCCGCGCTCGACTGACGCGCGCGGCGCCTCGCTACTCCATGTTGGTGAGCGCGAAGGAAAGTCCTTCCAGCTCCATCGCCATGTTGACCGTTTTGAGCGCGATCGCATCGGAAACCTGCAGCTGCACCGGCGCGAAGTTCATGATCGCGCGGATACCCGCGCCGGTGGCGAGATCGGCTACCTGCTGCGCCGCCTCGGCAGGAACGGTGATCACGGCGATGTCGGCGGGCTCGGTGCGGCTGTCAGCCGCGAGCTTGGCGGTGTCGCGGATCGTGAAGCCATCGATCTTTTTGCCGACCTTCGCGGGATCGCTATCGTACACGGCGGTGATCAGAAAGCCGCGCTGCCGGAATCCGCGATACTGCGCGAGTGCCGCGCCGATCTTGCCGGCGCCGATGATGATGACGCTCCACTGCTTGCCGAGCCCGAGGATGCGCCGCAGCCGGCCGGCCAGTTCAGGCACGGAATAGCCGAGGCCGCGCTTGCCGAACGACCCGAAGAAGGAGAGGTCCTTTCGGACCTGCGCCGATGTGGTACCACCACGCGCGGCGAGCTCGTCGCTGGAAACCGTGGCCAGGCCGCGCGTCTCGAACTCCTCGAGAAATCGGAGGTAGACCGACAACCTCCGCACCGTCGATTCAGCGATTTTCTTCACTAGCGGGGCGTCTTGTGAATGAATTCACAAGCTAACCACGGCGAACAGGGTTGGGTAGCGGCTCATTATGTTCTCGCATGCCAGTGAACGTCACGTCCGAGATCGGCCGGCTGCGCAAAGTCATCGTGCATACGCCAGGCCCCGAACTGCTCGCCGTCACTCCCTCCACCCGCGAAGACTACCTCTACGACGACATCATCGATGTCGAGATCGCGCAGCGCGAGCATCGCCGCTTCACGGCTATTCTCGAACGCTTCGCCGAAGTGCACTACGTCCGCGACCTGCTGACCGAAGTCGCCGCGAGTGCCGCCGTTCGCGAATTGCTGCTGCGCGAGACGCTGGACATCGTGCCCTCGAGCGCGCTCGCCCGCTCGATCAGCGAGAAGCCCGTCGACGATCTCGTGCACATGCTGATCGAGGGGGAAGAGGAGCATCCGGGCTCGCTCGCCCGCACGCTGAACGAATATGGCTACTCGCTGCCGCCGGTCCCCAACCTGTTCTTCACGCGCGACGTCGCGATGGGCATCGGTGCGCATGTGATGATCGGCTCGATGCGCTACGGCGCGCGTTGGTCGGAGGAGCTCATCATGAAGACGCTCTTCCTGCATCACCCCGCGCTGGAGAACAGCGGCATCCTCTACGACGGCGCGGCGGAGCGGCGGCACAATTACACGCTCGAGGGCGGGGATGTCCATCCGCTGCGCGCCGACACGCTCATGATCGGCTTCAGCGAGCGCTCGAGTCCCGCGGCGATCGACCATTTGATGAATGTCGTCTTCGAGAAGACCGCCGTCACAGACGTGATCGTCGTGGTGATGCCGAAGGAGAACACGGCGATCCACCTCGACATGATCTTCACGCAAGTCGATCGCGATCTCTGCTCGATATTTCCGCCGCTCTTCGTGGGACCCGAGCGTCTCACGATTCTGCATCGCCACAAGGGCCAGCAGAACATGAAGGAGATGCCGAACGTCTTCGCGGCGCTCCTGGCGGTGAATCTCCCGATGGAGCCAATCTTCTGCGGCGGCGATAAGCGGGTGACGCAAGAGCGCGAGCAATGGGGCTCCGGATGTAACTTCTGCGCGATGCGGCCCGGCCTGATCACATCGTACAGCCGCAACACGGCGACACTGCGCGAGATGGAAAAGATGGGGTTCCGCATCGTGTCGGCCGCCAACTTTCTCACCGGGCAAGAGCGCATTCGTGACGACGAGCGTGGCGTGATAACTTTCGAGGGAAGCGAGCTCGTTCGAGGCGGCGGCGGTCCACGC
>JALZAE010000252.1 GCA_030948535.1 Gemmatimonadota bacterium
TTCGTTTATTTTTGTACACAAACAAAAAGACGGAGCGTGGCGCGAGAATCTTCCCCTCGTCCCGATCGATCCGCGTACATCTGCGGTAATCTGCGGCTGCAGTTTGCTCTTGCGGTTTCTGAAGCAGCTGTCCTTGTATCTGCGGCTCCCGGAACCAATCCGCGGCTCCGCTCATTCCCGCCTCCTGGGATTCTTCCGGGATCGCGCATGGCCCATCTCAGCCGCTTCACCTGCGAGGACGCGTTTCGCCGCCTCGATGATTATCTCGACCGCGAGCTCGGTCGCGATGAGATGACGCTCGTGCGCGAGCATCTCGAGCTCTGCGCGCGCTGCGCGGGTTTGTTCGCCTTCGAGTCGGGCGTCCTCATGGATGTGCGCGACAAGGTGCGGCAGATGACCATGCCGGCCGACGTACGCGCACGCGTGGAGAGCGCGATAGCCCGGGCACCGCGCGCCTGATCGAAGACACGCGTCAGAGATTCATCCAGCCGACGAAACGCCGCGCGGCCTCGAGCGTGAGTTTCTCGCGCAGCGGCGCTGCGAGGCGTCGCCACCACGAAGTGCCGGCCGCCACACGCGCCTCATCGGGCGTCCCACGCCACGCGATCCAGAATTGCCGGAACGATACGCTGGGGATGGTGGCGTCCGCGGCGGACGCATCGGCGGAGGCGCTCTCGTCACGCGCGTTGCTCGCCGGAGCGGGATCCCAGGGCGAATTGTTGACCCACCATGATGTGCGCCAATTGCCCTCGGCGTTCATCGTCGTGAGCAGACTCACCCACTGCCAGCCCGCGCGCGAGGGCGATGGCCGAGCCGCAAGCGCAGGAAGGATCTCCGCCGCAAAGCGCCCGCTCTCGCGCGCATTGATGAGGTCCGCCAGCTCGATGGCCGCGTGATCGTGGCTGACGAGCGGGCCCGTGATCACCTGCCACGCGTGCGGCGTGCCATCCGCGTCCGGCAGATCGATCGAGTAGCGTCCGACCTCGTAGTAAAGCGGCGCTCCCGTGTTCGGCTCCCCAATAGGCGCGCTCTTGGCCAACGCACCCGGCGCCGCCTTTGCCGGAGTCGCGCGATGCGGCAGCGTCACGAGCGCCTCGCCGTGTGGATCGTACGGCGCGCGCACCGGAGGCGCGACGACATCGACCCAGATTTGCGTCGCGTTATGGACGGCGTCGTCTTCCGATTCGCCAACGCCGACCACCGTTTGCTCGATCACTCCGCGCTCGCGCGGCGCGAGCCGCAGAAGAAATTGCACCGGCACCGACACGCCGAGTCTCCCCGGCTGCGCCTCCCCCGACGGTGCAGCGGAAGGTTATCCCTTCCCGCCCGCTTCGACGTCGCGTGCTCGACGTCCCGCCGTAACGCCGACCCGACGTAGAGCGGCAATCAAAAAACGGTTCGCTGCGGTGGTGGGGTCTTCCATCAAAGATCTCGATCGGTGTCGATGCGATGGAGGTAATCCCGCCGGGCGGCGCGCACTAGGTGACGCGCTTTTAGAAGTCCTTCATCGAACCGGCGGCTGGCGAGGATTGTCGCGCGACCCGCACATTCCTGATCGCTCACCCTGGGAGCCGCCGAATGGATGTATTGAGCATTCACCTCGAGTCGCAGCAAGCGCGCCCGCACCTCACGGCGCGGATCGCGATCAACGGTCACGATTTGATCGAGGAGGTCGCGGCGGTCGAGGCCCGCTTTGCCGGAGCATCGGCGAGCGGGTACGAATACCCATCGGCTCGCTCACTATTACTGCTCGACGACGCGATCGGCGAAGATGAGCCCTTCTCGCGCGAGGGCGGCCGCGAGGTCACTGTCTTGATCTGCAATTGCGGCATCCCCACCTGCTGGACGCTCCTCACGACGATCGTCGCCACGCCGGAGACGGTCACCTGGCACCAGTTCCGGCAGTCGCGTCGCGACGAGTGGTCTTACCAAGCGCTTGGTCCGTTCGTCTTTGATCGAGAGCAGTATGACGACGTGATCATCCATGCGATCAATGAGGCCGCGCGGCTCGACCCGTGACGCCCTAGGCCGCTGGCACGATCGCCGGCACCTCCACATCGTTCACCCATGACGCAATTCGGCCCGTCCGCCGATCCACTTTTCCTCTCGTTTCAGCTCGCGCTCGCCGGCCGATACTCGATCGACCGCGAGCTCGGCCGCGGCGGCATGGGCGTCGTCTATCTCGCGCGCGAGGTACACCTCGACCGCCTCGTCGCGATCAAGCTGCTTCCACCGGATCGCGCCGCCGAGCCGGGGCTGCGCGAGCGGTTTCTGCGCGAAGCGCGACTCGCCGCGAAGCTATCGCATCCAAACATCATCCCCATCCACGCCGTCGAAGACACCGCCGGATTCGTCTTCTACGTGATGGCGTTCGTCGATGGTGAAACCCTCGCGCAGCGTGTTCGCACGCGCGGTCCGCTCACCGGCTCGGAGGGCGCGCGCGTACTGCGCGAGGTCGCATGGGCCCTCGCCTACGCGCACGCGCAGAGCCTCGTCCACCGCGACGTCAAGCCGGACAACATTCTGCTCGAGTCGTCGTCCGGGCGCGTACTCGTCGCCGACTTCGGGATCGCCGCGGCGATGGGCGATACTTCGAGTGATGGCGTGTCGGGCACGCCTGAGTTCATGAGTCCGGAGCAAGCGCTCGGCAATCCGGTCGACGCCCGCAGCGACCTGTATGCCTGGGGCGCGACGGCGTTCTTTGCGTTCTCAGGACGTTTTCCCTTCCAGGGCGCGAGCGCGACCGAGATTCTCGCCAAACAGGTCACCGAGCCGGCGCCGCCGCTCGCATCGCTTGGGCTCTCCGTACCGCGAAAGCTGGCGCTGCTCGTCGACCGCTGCCTCGCCAAGGCACCCGATCATCGCCCGGTCTCGGCGCAGGCCTTGGCCGAGCAGCTCGGCGTCGCCCTCGAGCAACGGCGCGAGATTCCCGCCGCGTTGCGCGGATTCGTGAAGCGCAACGGCCGCATGGATGGCGGCGGTACGTTGATCGGAAGTCTGACGCTCCTCAGCGGATCCGTCCTCTTCGCGACCGTCTTCGGCAGCGCGTTGGGATTCGCGGCGCTGACGTCGGGCGGCGTGCTGGCGTCGCTCGGCTTCCTCGTCGCCTCGGCGCGACGCCTCTCATATCTCGGGTTCACCCACCACGACGTCGGCATCGCCTTCGACGCCGAGCTCGAGCGGACGCGCGAAGAGCTGGCTGTCGAGCTGCGCGGAGGCTCGCGCACGGCGCTCGAGTCGGCCGCGCTGCTTCTCTCCAAGGCCGCGGGCGGTGTCGCGGGCGTGTCGCTGCTGGCGATGATCCTCGCTCCGACAAAAGGCCTCGCGCTCCGTCTTTTGCAGGTTTTTAGCCTCTCCTTCGGCGCCGGACTCATCGGCCTCATCGCTCTCATCGCGCTGCGTCAACAACGCCGCGATGTCGACACCGAGATGTGGTCGAAGCTCTGGAAAGGTCGCATCGGCAAGTTTGCGTTCTTTCTCGCGCGCAAGTTGCTCGGCAAGCGCAAGCCCGAGTCGGCAATGACGCATCGCGCCACAGAGCTCTCGCTCGGCATGGCGGCAGAGCAGCTGTTCGATGGTCTTCCGAAAGAATCACGACAGGCCATCGGCGATCTGCCCGGACTACTGCGCCGTCTACAGAGCGATGCGCAGTCGCTGCGCAAGCGATACGACGAGCTTCAGGAGGCGCTGAACGGCGCCGGGGACGCCGCGGCCTCCGCCGACTACGATGATCTTCGCGCGGCGCGCGACATGATTCATGACAAGCTCGGCGAGGCGGTGGGTGCGCTCGAGACGATCAGGCTCAACTTGCTCCGGCTGCACGCCGGCTCGGCCACCGTCGCGGGATTGACTACGCATCTCGGGTTGGCCGCGGAAGTCTCGGACGACATCGAGCGGCTCATCGCGGCGCACGAGGAGATGGAGCGCATGCTCGAGTTTCCACGGCTCGCGACGCCGACTCCGGTCTAGCCGCGCGCGGCGCGCGTCCAGGTGATCATGCAACGCGTGGTCGTCATCGGTCCCGGCGGCTCCGGCAAGTCGACGCTGGCCAAACGCATCGGCGAGTCGCTCGGGCTGCCTGTGATCCACTTAGACCGCGAGTACTGGCGACCCGGCTGGGTCGCGACGCCCACCGCGGAATGGAAGGAGCGAATCGCGCAGCTCACGGCCCGCCCGGCGTGGGTGATGGACGGCAACTACGGCGGCACGATGGAGGCTCGCCTTCGCGCCGCCGATACCGTGGTCTTTCTGGACTTGCCTCGCACGACGTGTCTGCGTCGCGCGGTCTCGCGATGGCTTCGCTATCGCGGACGCAGCCGGCCCGACATGGCGAGCGATTGTCCCGAGAAGCTGACGTGGGAGTTCATCCGGTGGATCTGGACGTACCCGCGGAGGCGACGGCCCGGCGTCATGGCTCAGCTCGATGCGATCGCGAAGGAGAAGCGCGTCGTGGTGCTCGGATCGGCGCGCGCGGTGGCCGCGTTCCTGGCCGATCTCTCGGTGCCGGCCTCACCTAGTCCGGTATCCTCGTCCAGACGATGAGGCTCCCGCAGTCGGCGAGATTGTTCACCCACGCGGGCGGCGCTTGGGCGTTGTGCGCGTACCACTCGTAACCGGCGATCTCATCGAGGGTGATGTCCGACAATTGAAGCCCGTGTTCTCGAGCAGCTTCGCGGTCGCCGACGCGTCCGCCTTGATTACGACGGCGCCGAGCTCGATCGGCACCGGCTCGAGCGCGATGTCCACGCGCACGCGGACAGAATCGCCGAGTATCACCGGGCGGTGCACCTCGCGATAGCCGATGCGCTGCACGTGCAGCTCGACCGCGCTGTCTCTGGCACCGCGGAGCGCGAACTTTCCTTCCGCTGATGTGCTCGACGCGCCCTCGTAGCCCACGATCGACACCCGCGCCTCGGGCACCGGCTGCCCGGTGGTCTTGTCGGTGACGAGCCCGAAGATGAGGGGAGCCGGCGCCGCGGTCTGCGCGCGCGACGGCGATGCCGCGGCGATGCCGAGTGCGAGGCAGGTGTTCAAGATGTGGGTGGCGCGAATGGGCATGGCGACGGAATTGGCGGGCGGCCTTACACTGTACTGCGGCGACCGCGCCGCGCGGTAGATTCTTCACCGCGATCTGACGAAAGTCCGAGACGAGTCAGCACTCATAGGAGCGCGCGATGGCGATCCAGCCGGGTATCGAGACCTCGCCCAGGGGCATCGTCGGGATCTCGATCGTGTTCATCGTCTTTGGCATCGTCGTCTTCTTCCTGTCGCTCTCGGCGATCAGAACCGGAAAGGAGATCGAGCTGCTGTCGCACGATCGGCGGATCGGCGGATACGAAGGAATGCTGATCGCGTTCGGCGGGGTGCTCGTCGGCGTCGGCGGAATCTGGGCAGTGCGTCGGATGAAGAAGTAGCCCAGACGGGCCGAGGCTCTAGATTGACGACAGCATCACCGATCGATGGAGGCGTATCAGACACTCATGGCGAACTTCGAGTCGCTCACACCAAGCTTCACCACGCCCGATCTCCACGGGTGTCTCGACTTCTATCGCGACCTGCTCGGCTTCGAGGTGACGTCGGAGTATGTGACGGAGGGACAGCTTCGCTGGGTCGAGCTGACGAGCGGCGGTGTGGTGCTGATGCTGCTCGCCGCGGACGACGAGACCGATGTGCACGTCGATGCTCCGGGAGTCATTTTTTACTGCCGCGTATCGGACGTCGGAGAGATTCGCGCCAGGCTCGATGCGAATGATGTCGCGGTATCGCCCATCGAGGTGACGTTCTACGGCATGCGCGAGTGCTACGTGCGTGATCCCGACGGGCGCCAGCTCACGTTGGCGGAGCCGAGCTCGCCCGACGAACCGGTGACGATCGCCGAGCTCTGAGCCTCGTCCTCATTCCATGCGATCCTTCAGCGCCGCTTTCACTTCATCGCTGGCGCGGAAGACGCCGTGGACCTTGATCGACGTGATCGTGGCGAGCGCGAGCTCCGGCGTCACGTCGCTGCCGATCACTACCACACCCACGACGCTGATCGCGACCGTCTTTCCTTGCTCGCGCATCCGCTCGAGCATCTTGCGCGTGTAGGTGACGACGCCGAGCGCCATGAGATGGCGTGCGACTGTTTGCTGTACGGTTGTCGCGTGCGTTGCCAAGGACGTGCGGACGGCATTGACGAGGACATCCGTGCGGGTCGAGTCGGTGGAGTCCGAGTTGAGCGGCTCGCCTTGACCGATCGGATCGCTCCAACCACTGCTCGTGCGCTCGACATACCACGTGCTGAGCGAGCGCACGCTGCGTGACGGACGCGGCCGATCCGAGCTGAGATACACGCGGAGTCCATCTGAGCTCACCCGATTGAAGAAGAGCGTTTTGCCGTCGGGCGTGAAACTGATGGAGAACTCGGGCAACGCGCTGGATACGACGCCGGGCGCGAAGATCGCAACGCCGTCCTCAGCGGCAGGCGACAGCGCGCCCCCCTCCTCCACATGAGCGCTCGCGCCGCATGCCGCGACGAAAACAAATGCGAGGAGCGGCAGTGTCGTCCGCGAAAGTGGCATTCGCGACTCGGTGAAGGTTGTCGAGTATGCTCGATGTGCGCCGGCGCGCTCTCCATGGCGTTACACGGCTGCGCGTGTGAGAGCGATGTCAGCTTGATGTTTGGCGATCGGCGCCTACATCTGACCGGCGGCGGTATCATCGCACACATTCGGGAGAAATCATGCGCCGGTTCGCATTTGTTCTGACACTCGCGGCGTCGCCGCTGCTCGCGCAGTCGGGCGCATATCACATCAGCCACACGTACACGCTCGGCGGCGACGGCGGCTGGGATTATGTCGTTCCCGATCCGCCGAATCATCGCGTGTTCGTCGGGCGGCAGAATCGCGTGATGGTCATCGACACAAACGACGGCGCGCTCATCGGCGAAGTCGCCGGCATCAACGGCGCGCACGGCGTCGCCCTGGCGCCGCAATTCGGCCATGGATTCGCGACGAGCGGCAGCGACAGCTCCGTGCGGATGTTCGATCTGAAAACGTTCAAGGTGCTGGGCAAAATTCCCGCGGCCGAAGATGCCGACGCCGTCATCTACGATGCGGTGTCGAATCGCGTCTTCACCTTCAATGGCGACGCGCACTCATCGACCGTCATCGATCCGGTCGCCGGCAAGCTGATCACGAACGTCGCGCTGGGTGGCAAGCCCGAGTACGGCGCCTCGGCCGGGGACGGAAAGGTCTACGCGAATCTCACCGACGTCAGCGAGGTGGTGGAGATCGACGCGAAGTCGTTGGCCGTGACGCGCCGGTGGCCCACCGCGCCGTGCAAGCAACCGGTCGCGATGGCGATCGACGTGAAGAACCACCGCCTCTTCAGCGGCTGTCGCAGCGGCGTGATGGCGATCTCCGACTACGCGAACGGCAAGGTGGTCGCCACCGTCCCGATCGGCGCCGGCACCGACGGCGCCGCGTACGATCCGGCGACGGGCGACGCGTTCGCCTCGAACGCCGACGGCACGCTCACCGTGATGCACCAGGACAGTCCCGACACGTATCACGTCGTCGACAACCTTAAGACGGCGCCCGGTGCGCGCAACATGGGACTCGATCCGACGACGCATCGACTCTTCGTCGTCGCCGCCAAGCTCGGACCGGTTCCAGCCGAGTCGACGGCGGCGAATCCGCGCCGCCGTCCCGCGGTGATTCCCGGCTCGTTCATGCTGATGGTGGTCGAGCGGCGCTGACGGGGCGGGAGGGGGCTGCGCCACATTCTGCGGCTCATCGGCGACGCGCGTTTCCGCCCCGACACGCGCTGGTTCGCGACCATGCTCGGCCTGCCGACCGACGACGTGAATCGCGCTCTGCACCGGCTGATCTTTCAGCGCCGGCTCACGATGCAATCATCGACTCGCTGGATAGAGGAGAGATGTTCATGAAGCATCCCGTGGTCCGCTGGCAAACATCTCGCCGACCCCTGACACGTCCACCAGCTTCTACAAGCAGCTCTTCGGGTGGAGCGTCAGCCAAGCGAACGGGCTCGGCTATCGCGACACGATGGCGGTACTGCTCGATCCGACGGAGTTGTCAGTCGCGATCACGACGCTCAAGTAGGCCGCGGATCGCTTTCCTTGGTGGTTGAACCGCGGATCGTCGCGGCTCGCCGCGGATACTGACAACGAACAAAAAACTATTGAGCTCGATGCGTGATGTGTGCGCGCGTAGTATCTGCGCAGATCACAGCATTTTTTGACGTTGTCAGTTATCAGCGGCTTCGATGTGTGGCTACTCGATAGGCTCCAAGCTCGCCACGATCTCCGCCCTCCGCGCTTCGAGAAAGGGCGGGAGCACCACCTTTTCGCCGAGCGTCGCCTCGTTCTCGTCGATGGCGAAGCCGGGGCCTTCGGTGGCGATCTCGAACAGAATCCCGTTTGGCTCGCGGAAGTAGAGACTCTGGAACCAGTACCGGTCGACCTTGCCGCTGTTGGCGATGCGAAGCGTGTTGAGGCGATCGGCCCAGGCGTCATAGTCCGCGTCGGGCGTGCGGAAGGCGACGTGATGAACGCCGCCGGCGCCTGGAGATGTCGCGGGAAGGTCCGGCTGCTCGGCGACGTGCAGCTCCGCGTGCGGGCCGCCCTTTCCCATCTCGTACACGTACACGGTATGCCTCGAGTTCTCCGGGTGCGGATACTGGCGCACCGCGCGCATGCCGAGCGCCTTCTGCAGCAACCCGTCGGTAGTCTGCAGCTTTGGAACGCTCAGGACGATGGGGCCGAGTCCGCGCACCTGTCGCTCGGGGGCGACCGGACTGCCTTTCCACGGATGCGCGGCACCGGCGCCCTGGTCATCGATGAGGGAAAGTCGCTGGCCTTCGGGATCCTCGAAGTCGAGCGTCAGCCGGCCATCGCGCTCGGCGAGCTCCTGAGGGGCAACGCCTCGCTCTTTCAGGTTCGACGCCCACCACTCGAGTGTGTCGCGGCCCGTGACGCGGAGGTTCGTGCGCGTGATCGCGCGCGTGCCGCGCCGCTCGGGTTGCACCTTCCAGTCGAAGAAGGTGAGATCGGTCCCCGGACTGCCCTTTGCGTCGGCGTAGAAGAGGTGGTACGCGCGCACGTCGTCCTGATTTACCGAGCGCTTCACCAGGCGCATGCCGAGCGTCTTTGTGTAGAACTGATGGTTCTCGCGGATCCGCGCCGAGATTGCGGTGAGGTGGTGAATGCCAATCAGATCCATGCGCTTTCTCCAAGAGTCATCGCGTGCGCCAGCGTCGTCGCGCTGAGATCCGTCAACAATAATGGCGGCGGCGGCTCGATGATGCGCGGCGCCAGCGCTCGCTCGAGCCAGACGACGTCGTGCCACGCACCGAACTTGTAGCCGACCTCGCGGTAAATCCCGACCGAGACGAATCCGAGCGCGCGATGCATTCCCTCGCTCGCCGGGTTCGGCAGCGTGATGCCGGCATACGCGTTGCGAAAACGCTGGGCGACGAGAAGTGCGAAAAGCGATGTATAGAGCGCGCGCCCAACTCCTCGACGATATACCGAGGCGTCGACGTACGCGGAGACGTCGACCGACCATTGGTACGCCGCCCGCTCGCGATGCGGGGACGCGTACGCGTAGCCGATGACCTCTCCCTCCGCTTCGCAGACCAGCCATGGATGCCGCGGGTGCAGCGCGCGCAGCCGGCGCGCCATCTCGTCGCCGCCCGGCGCGACGAGCTCGAACGACGTCACGCGCGCGGTCACCGCGGGCGCGTAGATCGCCGCTAGCGCGGTACCATCGCTCTCTGTCGCCAATCGAATTCGCATCTCGGTCTCACAATATCTGCGACGACACGCCCGGACCGAGCTCGAGCAATCGCGCAAGGCGGTTCATCGCGATCTCGAGTGACGGCAGGTCCGCTGCGGCGCTCACGCTGACGCGCACGGCCGGGGCAATTGCCTGCTGGGATACGGCGAAGGCATCAGCCGGCGCGACGCCGACCCCTGCCCGTCGCGCCTGGGTCGTGAACGCCGCGGTGGTCCACGGCGCGGGCAGCTCCAGCCAACCGTGATAGCCCCGCGGATGCGCGCGCCATTGCCAGGCGCGCAGCACGCGGCGCGCGATGGCCTGACGCTCGACCGCCGCCTCGCGGTTGGCGGCGAGGATGCGGTGCGCCGTTCCGTCGCGAATCCACGACGCGGCGATCTCGGCCATGAGCGGCGGCGCCATCCACGTCGTCGCGCGCACGGCGGCAGAGATGCGATCAGCTTCACGCGCGGAGGGGGCGAGCACGTAGCCGATGCGAAGCCCGGGGGCCACCGCCTTCGAGAGGCTCGCCACGAAGTACGAGTTGGCCGACGCCATGCTCGCCAACGGGGACGGCGCGTCCGAGGCGAGCGCGCCGTAGACATCATCTTCGATCACCGCGACGCCGAATTCGGCGGCGGCCTTCATGAGATCCCGGCGCCGCGCGGCGGAGGTCACTATGGCCGTCGGATTGTGCAGCGTCGGCGTGCAGTAGAGCACTGTCGCGCGACTCGCGCGACAGGCCTTCCGGAACGCGTCGATGCGAATGCCCTCGTCATCCAGCGGAAGACCTACCGGCTCCATGTGCAGCTGCTCGGCGAGCGCACGGAAGCCTGGATAGGTCAGCGATTCGGTGAGCACGCGATCGCCCGGCGCGGCAAGCGTTGAGAGAAGCACGGTGAGCGCGTGCTGCGCCCCGTTGGTGATGACGACACGATCTGCCGGCGCATCGACGCCGCGCGCGGCGATCCACATCGCGCCGGCGACGCGATGCGATTCGTCCCCCGCATTCTGGCGATACTGCAGCAGCCGGCTCAGATCGAAGTCGCGCGCGATCTCCGTGAGCGTCGACGCCAGCGCATCGCCGGCGATGTCCGGCGTCAATCGCGGCGGAAGGCTGAGGCTCAGGTCGACGAGCTCGGCCGTCTCGCGCAGTCCGGCATCGCCGCTGCGGGCGACGAGCCCCGCCCTCACAAAGGTGCCGCGACCAACGTGACCGGCGACGAGCCCGCGCCGCGCCGCCTCGGTGTAGGCGCGCGACACGGTGGTGAGATCGACGCCGAGGGTATCGGCGAGATCGCGCTGCGCCGGCAGCTGTGTGCCGGGGCGCAGCCGGCCGCTGGCGATGTCGTCGGCGATGCGGTCGGCAAGCGCGAGATAGCGCGGTCCTTCGCGCCGGAGCGATTTGGCGGACCAGGCCCGCTGCCGTCCCTCAGCTTTGCTCAACTGGCCTCCGCGGGCTTGACGCCGGAGAATCGATATCCATACTCTTCATCGATTGTATGGCTATTGTTTCCGCTCGTCAAGTATTGTATGCATGGCTTTTTCAAGCGAGGTCAACGTGTCGGTCGCGTCGCAGGTCGCTCTCCAGGAACGCTCGCTCGATCCGGATGGCCCGGAGGAATGGAAGGCGATGCGCGTGCTCGGTCACCGCATGCTCGACGACATGCTCGACTCCCTCGAGCAGGTCCGGCAGCGGCCGGTCTGGCGTCCGATGCCTGGTGACACAAAAGCATGGTTCGATGCGCCCGCACCCGTGGAAGGCGATGGCGCCGAGCGCGCCTACGAAGACTTTCGCCGCCACGTGCAGCCCTATCCGACGGGCAACACGCACCCGCGCTTCTGGGGTTGGGTGCTCGGCTCGGGCACGCCGCTCGGCATGTTGTCCGACATGCTCGCCGCGGGGTTCAATCCGAATTGCTGGGGCAACGAGACGGGCGCGGCGTACGTCGAGGGCCAGGTCATCGCGTGGCTCAAGGCGCTGATGCGTTTTCCCTCCGACGCGAGCGGCTTGCTCGTCACCGGATGCTCGATGGCGAATCTCATCGGGATTTCCGTCGGACGAAACGTGAAGTCGGGGATGGACCTCGCCGGCCGCGGACTCGTCGGTCTCCAGCAGGCGCCTGTGCTCTACTGCTCGACCGAGACGCACAACTCCGTCGACAAGGCGGCGCTGCTCCTCGGACTCGGTGCCGCCGCGGTGCGCAAGATTCCCGTGAACGCAAGCTATCAGATCGACATCGATGCGCTCCTCGCCGCGATCGCCGAGGATCGCGGGGCCGGTCTCCATCCTTTCGCCATCGTCGCCAACGCCGGAACGGTGAACACCGGCGCCATCGATGATCTGAACCGCATCGCCGACATTGCGGCCACGCAGGATTTGTGGATGCACGTCGACGGTGCCTTTGGCGCGATGGCGGCGCTGGAGCCGAACGCGATCGACCGCGTGTCGGGCATGGAGCGCGCCGACTCGCTCGCCTTCGATCTCCACAAGTGGCTCTATGTGCCCTTCGACGCCGCGTGCGTTCTGGTGCGCGATGCCGCGGCCCATCGCCGCGCTTTCTCCCCGCCAGCGTCGTACCTCGCGCACGAGACTCGGGGCACCGGCTCGGGCGTGCACTGGTTCAACGAGCTCGGCATGGAG
>JALZAE010000321.1 GCA_030948535.1 Gemmatimonadota bacterium
GTCGCGGCCAAACCAGCGTGCGATCGCGAACGACGCCGTCGCGCCCATCGTCGCGCCGATCCAGTTGAGCAGGGTGCCGAGCACGGTGCCGAAGATGGCACCGCCGGCGAGCGTGAGCAGCGTCCCGGGCAGAGCGAAAGCGCTGGCCACTACGTACAGGGCGACGAACACGAGCGGCGCGCCGGGCGTGGCGCGCAGGCGGTCGCGCAGCAGGGCGACGCGTTCCGGCGTCACGCCGCGAAACCACCCGGCCTGAGCGGCGATGATTGCCCCGACGGCGAGAGCCACCAGCAAGAGAGCCCCGCGGATGATCGCACCGCGCTTGCGCGCGGCTTGCCCACTCGTCATACGGCTTCCGTCCGTGTCGATTCGCGCGCTCCGTTCATGCGAGATGGCGCTCACGGCCAATCGCTGTTCGCCTGATAAAGTTCCATCGCACGGCCCACCGCTAGTACGTTCGGAGATCATGAATCGGCCTTCTCGTCCTCCGGCTATCGTGAAAGCCGTTCTCGCCATCGTCATTCCGGCGCTGAACGAGGCCGATGCGCTGCCGGCGCTCCTCTCCGATCTGCGCGCCCTCACCATCGAGACGCAGGTGATGGTCGTTGATGGCGGCAGCACGGATGGCACCGTCGCGGCAGCGCGCTCGGCTGCCGCGGAGGTGATCGTGACGCGCGCGGGTCGCGGGGCGCAGCTCGCGGCGGGCGCTCTCGCAACCAGCGCGCCGTTCCTCTGTTTTCTGCACGCCGATGTCCGCTTGGGCGCCGATGCCCGGCGCGCGCTCGAGCGGTTGGCCGCGCGCGCCGAGATCGACGGCGGCACCGCGCACGCATTCTCGTTGGCGATCGATGCCGACGGCTGGTCCTATCGCACAATCGAGCGGGGCGCCAATTGGCGATCGCGATGGATGCAGCTTCCGTACGGCGATCAGGGACTGGCGCTCCCACGGGCGCTCTACGAGCGAGCCGGCGGCTACGCCGATGTGCCGATCATGGAGGACGTCGCCTTGGTGCGCGCGCTGCGTCGCGTCGCGCGTGTGGCGATTCTCCCCGAGCGCGTGATGGTCTCCGCGCGGCGCTGGCGGCGTCACGGCGTGCTTCGCCGTACGCTCCTGAACTGGCTACTGCTCATCGGCTACGCGGTCGGCACGTCGCCGCGCCGGCTCGCCCGATGGTACCGCGTCGAACGAGCGCCTACGATTCGGTGAGCGCGCGCCAGGCACGCCAGGCACGCCAGTCCGCGGCCGTGTCGATGTCCGAGAGCGGCGCGAGCAGGGAAATGCGCAAGTCCCCTTGACGCGCCGCCTCGATGGTCATCGCGAGCACGCGCGGCGTGCTCCACGGAATTCCGGCGAACAGCTCGTGGCGCGGCGCGCGCAGGCCGATGAGGTAGTATCCGCCATCGTGGGCCGGGCCCAGGACTACGTCCGTGTTGTCCAACAGGGAGAACGCATCGTTCAGCATGGCCGATGTGAGCGCTGGGCAGTCGGTGCCGATGACGACCGCAGCCTGGGCTCCGTCTCGGAAGGCGTCGTCGGCGGCCCGCGCGAGCCGTTCTCCGAGATCGCCGGCGCCCTGCGGCACGCAGTGCATCGGCGCGGCGCCAGTGCGCGCGGTCCACGCGCGAATCTCCTCCAGCGCGGAGTCGGGCGTGCAGGCGACGACCACGCGGCCGGCCGTCGCCCGCACGGCGGAACCAAATGCGAGCTCGGCGAGTTCTCGATAAGCTTCGAGCGCGGCGTCGTCTCCCACGTCGGCGGCCAGTCGGGTTTTCACCTGGCCCAGACGAGGGGCGCGCGCGAAGACGATAATCGTTCGCTGCGCCTGTGATAGTGGCGCACGGGAATCTGTTTCGCCTGGCGGCATCGTATAACGATACGTGCAGAACGCTCGGCGCCCACCATGCGAGGCAGCGGCCGGCCCGCGATTTCACCCTTGGAATCTGGAGCTCCATGTCCGACTCGCATGTCGCGCCCGAGCGTCCGTCCTACTATCACCAGCACGATCTCGGTCGCTTCGGCGAGATCGGGCGTGGCGCGCCGGAGCTGGCGAAAAAGTTCTTCGACTGGTACGGCGCGGTGTTCGCGGAGGGCGCGCTCACCGAGCGCGAGAAGTCGCTGATCGCGCTCGCCGTCGCACACGCGGTGCAGTGCCCCTATTGCATCGATGCGTACTCGAAGGACGCGCTGGAGAAGGGCTCGAACATCGATCAGATGACGGAGGCGGTGCACGTGGCGGCGGCGATCCGTGGCGGCGCCTCGCTCGTGCACGGCGTGCAGATGCTCAATCACGCCGACGATCTCGGGATGTAGATGGCGCGCATCCTCCC
>JALZAE010000370.1 GCA_030948535.1 Gemmatimonadota bacterium
CTTGGTCATCGCGTGCGCAGAGGTCGGACCCGCGGCGAGCTCGGCCGCGATCCTCTGCGCGGCGGATTGCAGCTCGTCGACCGCTACGACGCGGTTGTAAAATCCCCATTGCTCCGCCTCTTCGGCGGTCATGAAGCGACCCGTGTAGAGCAGCTCGCTCGCCCGCCCCTGCCCGATGATGCGCGGCAGGATCGCGCACGCGCCCATGTCGGCGCCCGAGAGACCGACACGCGTGAACAGAAAGCCGACTTTGCTGCGAGCGGTGCCGAGGCGGAGATCGCTCGCCATCGCGAGGATCGCCCCCGCGCCGGCGCAGATGCCATCGACCGCCGCGATGATCGGCTGCGGGCAATCGCGCATCGCCTTGACGAGATCGCCCGTCATGCGCGTGAAGGCGAGTAGATCATCGACGCGGCCCTCGCGCCTCATCTGCACCAGTGGTCCGATGATCTCGTGAACGTCGCCGCCGGAGCAGAAATTGTCGCCGGCGCCGGTGAGCACGACCACTTTCACATCGCTGGCGTCGACGAGATCTCGAAAGGTGTCGCGCAGCTCGGCGTACGACTCGAAGGTCAGCGGATTCTTCCGCTCGGGCCGGTTCAACGTCACGGTCGCAACCTTGCCCTCCACCTTCCATCCGAAGGTGCGCTTCGTCCAGGCGGCCGCGATCAGGGGCGTCACGACGCGGCCTCGTGCACGACCGATGCTTCGACGGAGCGCTTCAACTTCGCGACCAGCGTCGCCAGGTGCGCGCGATCGGTCGCGCTCAACCCGGCGAACATGTCGTCGATCCAGGCGCGATGGCCTGGCGTCATCGTGCGCAGCGCGCGCCTCCCGGCAGGCGTGATGCGCACGAGCTGCGTGCGCCGATCGGTCGGCGATGGCGTGCGGCTCACCAATCGCTCGCGCACCAGGCGCTCGGTGAGCCCGGTGACGTTGCCGTTGCTCACCATCAGTCGCCGCGACAGCTCGCTCATCGTCATGCCACGCTCCGTCTGATCGAGCTGCGCCAACACGTCGAACCGCGGCAGCGTGGTCGCGAAATCGCGCCGCAGCCGCGAGCGCACGCGCCCCTCGATGAGATTCGTGGCCGAGAGCAGCCGCAGCCAAAGCCGCAGCACGTCGTCGCTGCCCGACGCCCGACGCCCGACGCTCGACGCCGGCCTTTTCACGCGAGCTCCCCACCGTCGACCGCGAGCGCCTGCCCCGTTACCGCCTTCGCGTCGGGCGCGCACAGCCAACCGACCAGACTCGCCACCTCGCGTGGCTGCGTAATGGCGCCGCGCGGAATGCGCGACACGATCGTCGACCGCGCTTCGTCCGGCGTCATGTTCAGCGCCCCGACCATGTTGTCGACCGCTAGCTGCGCCAGGTTCGTCTCGGTGTAGCCCGGGCAAATGGCGTTCACCGTGATGCCGAGCTTTGCCACCTCGAGCGCCAGCGAGCGCGTGAGGCCGACGAGGCCGTGCTTCGATGCGCAGTACGCGCCGAGCTTCGAGTAGCCCTTGAGACCGGCCGTCGATGCAATGTTGATGATGCGGCCGCCGCGCACTTCGATCATCGCCGGCAGCACGTGCTGAATGCAGAGGAACGGGCCGGTGAGATTCACCGCGATGGTGCGATGCCACAACTCGGCCGACGTCTTGGTCAGGCGAGCGGCGTCGCCCATCCCGGCGTTGTTCACGAGCACATATGGATCGCCGAAGGTCTGCCGCGCCTCGGTGAACGCGGCGTCGACCGACGCCGGATCAGTGACATCGCAGACCACCGCGGCAACCGGCGTCCGGTACACGCTCGCGATGCGCGCGGCCTCGGCGTCGATGGTCGCGCGCGTGCGACCCATGAGGGTGATGCTCGCGCCGTGACGCGCGAGCTCGTCGGCGATCGCGGCGCCGATGCCGCGGCCGCCGCCGGTGACGACGGCGTGCTCCTCTTTCAGGTATGGCGCGTCGTCGTGCATCAGACCGGCCCCAGCTGTTCGCGTTGCTCGCGCGCGCGCTGCACGGCGCGCTCGAGCTGCTCCTTCCCGGTGAGATACTGCACCGGCCACCACTGCGCGCGATAGCCGAGCCGCGCCGCGGCGTGCTGCGTCCAGTTGGGCGATGCGAGATGCGGGCGCGCGAGCGCGCAGAGATCCGCGCGCCCGGCGGCTACGATGCCGTTCACCTGATCCTCGTCGACGATGTTGCCGACGGCGATCGTCGGGATGCCCGCTTCGTTGCGGATGCGATCGCTGAACGGCGTCTGAAACATGCGCCCGTACACCGGCTTCGCGTCGGACACGGTTTGCCCCGTCGACACGTGGATGATGTCGGCGCCGGCGGCGGCGAACGCGCGCGCGATGTCGACCGCGTCGCTTCCTTCGACTCCGCCCGGCGCCCAGTCCGTCGCCGAGATGCGAACCGACATTGGCTTCTCCACCGGCCACACAGCGCGCATGGCACTGAAGACTTCTATCGGATAGCGCATCCGATTCTCGAACGATCCACCGAACTCATCCGTGCGCCGATTGCTGAGCGGCGTGATGAAGCTCGAGAGCAGATAGCCGTGCGCGCAGTGCAGCTCGAGCATGTCGAAGCCGCACGCCGCGGTCATCTCCGTCGACCGGACGAACTCGTCCCGCACGCGATGCATGTCGCGCCGGCTCATCGCGCGCGGCACCTGATTGGCCGGTCCATACGGCATCGCGGAAGGACCGAGCACCTCCCAGTTGCCGTCGTCCAGGGGCGCGTCGATCCCCTCCCACATCAGCTTCGTCGATCCCTTTCGTCCGGAGTGGCCGAGCTGCATGCACAGCTTTGCCGGGCTCTGCTGGTGCACGAAGCGAACGATGCGCGTCCACTCGCGCTCGTGCTCGGCCGTGTACATGCCGGTGCAGCCGTAGGTGATGCGCGCTTCGGGCGATACGCACGTCATCTCCGTCACGACGAGCCCCGCGCCGCCCAATGCGCGCGCGCCGAGGTGGACGAGATGGAAGTCGTTCGGCGTTCCATCGACCGCGCTGTACATGTCCATCGGCGAGACGACGACCCGATTGGCGAGCGTCATCCCGCGGAGCGTGAACGGGGTGAACATCGGCGGCGGCGCGGCGTCGCCCGCCGGCGCATCGGCGCGATGCGCGAACCACCGCTCGACGCTCGAGAGGTAAGCGTCGTCGCGCACTCGGAGATTCTCGTGGCTCACGCGCTGACTTCGCGTGAGCAGCGAGTAGGCGAACTGCTCCGGCTCGAGATGTAGATAGCGCTTCACGTTCTCGAACCACTCCATCGAGTTGCGGGCCGCGTTCTGCAGCTTGAGCGCTTCGGTCATGCGCTCGCGCTCGTATCGCTCGAGCGCGTCTGGAAGCGAATGCGCATGATGCTCGCCCTTTGCATTCAGTGCGCGCGCCAGAGCGATCGCATCTTCCATTGCCAGCTTCGTCCCCGATCCGACGGAGAAGTGCGCCGTGTGCGCCGCGTCGCCCATGAGCACGACATTCTCGTGATACCAGCGCTCGTTGCGGACGCGGGTGAAGTTGGTCCACCCGCCGCCGGGCAGGTGCGGCGCGTTGTGCAACAGCGGATTGCCCTCGAGCCATTGCCCGAACCATCGTTCGCACGTGGCGACGGTCTCCGCGGCATCCATGCGATCGAAGCCGGCGGAGCACCAGCTCTCGGGATCGCATTCGACGATGAAGGTCGAGTGATCGGCGTCGAAGCGGTAGCAGTGCGCCTGAAAGACGCCGTGCTCGTTCTCGACGAACAGGAAGGTGAAGGCGTCGAATTTTCGCGTGGTGCCGAGCCAGACGAATTTCGCCGGCCGCACATCGAGGTCGGGCCGGAAGGCATCGGCGTAAGCCGCGCGCGTGATGCTGTTCACGCCGTCCGCGGCGACGACGACATCGGCGTGCGTACGCCAGCGCCCGGCGTCCGCGACCTCCTGTTGAAATCGGAGATCGACGCCGAGCGAGCGCGCTCGGTCCTGGAGGATGGCGAGTAGCGTTCGGCGCGCGATGCCGCTGAAGCCGTGTCCGCCCGACGTGATCGTGCGCCCTTTTATGTGGACGTCGATGTCGTCCCAATGCGCGAAGCGCTCGGTGATCTCACCGTAGGTGACCGGATCCGCCGCGCGAAAATTCTCGAGCGTCTGGTCGCTGAAGACGACGCCCCACCCAAAGATGTCGTCGGGGCGATTGCGCTCGAGCACGACGACCTCGTGTGAGGGGTCGGCGAGCTTCATCAAGCTGGCGAAGTACAAACCGGCGGGACCGCCGCCTATGGTCACGACTTTCACTACCGCGTGTTCTCCGGCGACATTGGCTCGGCAGGCGACGCAGATATTTTATGCTTCAAAGGAATCGAAGCAAGGGGCGGCGGTATTTGCCGGCGCTAGTTCCTGCGCCGGTCGACGCGGTCGCTCGGTACGCCGGGCACCCCTTGGTTCGCGTCGGTGACGTCGACGCGCACTTCGCGATGCGACGCACCGGCGCGCAGATCGCCGGGCGATTCCACGAGCTCGAGAAGCCGGTCCCGCACGCGGTCCGCTTCGGCCGGATTAGCCAGCGCGAGCAAGACGCGGTAGTGGCCATGCCCTTCCGACGCGACGAGGTCCGTGGTGCGCAGCACGCGACACAGGCGGCGCTCGAGCGCGGTCAACTCCACGGGCTCCGCGCCGCGAATCTCGATCTCGACGACGCGCAGCGCTCCGCCGCGCTCGCCCGCGCGCCGTGCTTCCCACTCTTTGATCAGGTCGAAATACAGCGCGCTCGGCAGGCCGGTCGCCGGGTCGGTGAGCACACGCTTGAGCAAATTCGATTCAAGGCTTCCATCGCCGAACATGGTGCCTCCGCGATTTCGAGGGGGTCTAGTACGCAGATGCCTTGCCAAACCCGTCGAAAATCAAATGTTGTTACAATGCCGTAAACCACTCTAGGTCAAAGGCTTACATGGCGTCGTAGACTCGAAGGCCCTCTGAAGCACTCTCGTGTGGTGCTCGTCGTCCACCGCCCTGTCTCGTATCCGGGTCAGATTGTCGCGCCAGTGATCGGCTTGACAACACCCGGCAACTGCACTGATTTTTCCCTGCACCAGGTGGAGGGAGTGGATGGCACGCGACGCCAGCGATCTGCTACACGGTACGCTCGACTTGCTCGTGCTACGCGCGCTCGCCGCGGCGCCGATGCACGGATTTGCGCTGAGCAAATGGATCGATCGCCGCACCAACGGCGAGCTCGGCATCGTCGATTCGGCGCTTTACAAGTCGCTGCACCGCCTCGAAGACGCGGGCGCGGTGCTCTGCGAGTGGGGTGCCTCCGAGAACAATCGCCGGGCCAAGTACTACTCGCTGTCCGCGCGAGGCCGGCAGCTGTTGCGCGGTGAGATCGCGACCTGGAAGCACTATGTCGCGACAGTCACTTCCGTGCTCGAGCCCGGTTAGGACGATGGCGAAATATTCAGAAACTCTGCCTCGTGGCGTGCGTCGCCTGTTCGCACTTCGCACGAGCCGAGCGAGCCTGCTTCGCGACGCGGACGATGAGATCCAGTTTCATCTCGAGATGTGGAAGGCTGAGTTTCGCCAGCTTGGAATGAGTGACGCCGACGCGGAGGCCCAAGCGCAGCGGCGGTTCGGCGACATGATCGAATATCGAGACTACGCCATTCGCAGAGCTGGGCGCAAAGTCCGCTCGCAGCGCATCGCGGACTGGCTCGCCGAATGGATGCAAGACGTGCGATTCGCGGCGCGACAGTTTCGCACGGCGCCCGGCTTCAGCGCTGTTGCGGTGCTCACGCTGGCGCTCGGCATCGGCGCGAACACCGCCGTCTTCAGCGTCGTGCACCGCCTTCTCATTGCGCCGCTCCCGTACGCGAATGGCAATCGCGTCGTCGCGTTGCGCGTGACGAGCGCAGGAGGCTTCCGCGGACGCTTCGTCGGCGGCCTCGCGAGCATGTCCGTCACCGCGCCGGCGAACCCACCTCGAGAGCTGACCCAAGCGTGGGTGACGCGAGCGCACTCGATCGAGATGGTCGCCGGCTTCGCGAACGTGTTCCTCTCCATCCTCCCGAACGGCCAGCAGGATACGGTGAGTCACGCGTTCATCACCTCCAACTTCCTCCGGCTACTCGGCGCTCATCCTGCTTTGGGCCGAACCTTCAGAGCCGATGAAGAGCTGTCCGCCGCGAGTAGCGTGGCGATGATCAGCCATGGTTGGTGGCAGCGCGCCTACGGAGGACGCGACAACGTGGTCGGTCAGATCGTGGAGTACGAAGGAAATCCCTACACGATCGTCGGCGTGATGCCGCCTGGTCTCGCGCTGCCGATGACGACCAGGGCGCTCGACTGGATCTCCGTGCCATCGCCCGACGTGTGGCTCCCCGCGCGATTGGATTCGGTCGACACGCCGTTCGCCCTCCTGCGCCCCGGCATCTCGTCCGCCGATGCGACGAAAGAGCTGCAGGCAATCGCGAATACCGTTCATGTGAACGACCAACAGGATACGCCACGCGTCCGGGCGATGCGCGCGCAGGATTTCCTCGCGCCGCGCGAGGTCCGCACGGTGGAGATGCTGTTCGCGGCGGTCGGCGTGCTGCTGCTCATCGCCTGCGCCAACGTCGCCAATCTGCTGCTGGTGCGCGCGTGGACCCGGCGCGGCGAGTTCGCGGTTCGCATGGGACTCGGCGCCGGTCGGGCGCGGCTCGTTCGACTCGCGCTCACCGAGAGTCTGCTCCTCGCGATCGCCGGTGGAGCGCTCGGTTTGTTGCTCGCCTGGCAAGGGGTGCGCGTCATCGTCGCGCTTCGGCCGATTGCCCTCGACAGTCTTGCCGATGTGCGCATCGAGCCGCTCGTCCTTTTCTGGACGGCGGGAATTTCCATCGCCACCGGCATTCTGTTCGGCGGTGCGGCGGCGTTCTTTGTCGGCTCGCGCAACCTCTCCGATCTCTTGCGGAGCGAGACGCGAACGTCGTCGGGCACAGTCGTCTCGCGGCGGATTCGCTCGTCGTTGATCGTGCTCGAGATCGCGCTCTCTCTCACCCTTCTCGTCGGCGCCGGTCTCCTCGCGCGCTCGCTTGCCGCGCTACAGAAGACTCCGATGGGATTCGATCCTCACCGCTTGGTGTCGATCGACATCCTGATACCTCCGTCGCTCAAGCGCGCGGGGCATCGCGCGGATGTCCGCGAAGCCGTCGCTCAACGCCTGGCTGAGACGCCGGGCGTGTTGGACGCTGCCGTCGGGACTCTGCCGACGGCGGGATGGCGCGTGTCCGGCAACCTCGAGGTGGAGGGCGCGGCGGACGTTCGGCCGCTGAGCGTTTCGGAGTACACGACGACGTGGATCAAGCCCAACTATTTTCGCGCGAGCCGGATCGCACTTTTCGCCGGACGCGCGCCGGCTTCCAATCCATCCGACGAGGCACAGACACCGCCATTCCGCACCTTGTCCGACGAGATCGTCATCAATCGCGCGCTTGCCCGGCGCATCACGCCGGAAGGCAGCGCGATTGGACGTCGCATTCGCGTGGCGGCAGGCCCGCCCGGCCCGCCCGGCCCGCCCGGCCCGCCCGGCCCGATGCCACGCAGCAATGCGTGGTCGACGATCGTGGGGGTCGCCGACGACGTCCATCTCCCCGGCGCGAGCGGCGCCTTGCGCGACTATCAGGTCTACACGATGCCGCTCGCGCGAATGCCCGATCCAACGTTCGTGGTTCGAATGACCACCATTCCGCCGAACGTCGAGTCGGTCTTGCGCACGGCGATTCAGGGCGTGAACCCCACGCTCATCGCGCGGCGCGCGCGCATCGCCGACGACTATCTCCGAGAGTCGCTGGCGCCGACGCGATTCACCATGGCGCTGCTCGGCACATTCTCGCTCGTCGCGCTAGTCATCTCGGCGGTCGGGCTCTACGGGTCGATCACGTACACCGTGAGTCAGAGGACGCGTGAAATCGGCATTCGCGTGGCGCTCGGTGCCTCGCCGAGAACCGTGATGGTGCTGGTGTTCCGGGACGGCGTGCGGCTGGCGATTGCCGGGTTGGTCATCGGAATAGTCGCCGCGGCGGCGACGACTCGCACGCTGGCTAGCCTGTTGTATTCAGTCACGCCGAATGACCCGGCGACGTTCATTCTCATCGCGTTCGGTGTCGGGGTGGTCGCGTTGCTGGCGTCATACCTTCCAGCGCGCCGCGCGGTTCGCATCGATCCCGTTGAGGCGCTCAGAGCGGATTGACCGCGAAGAGTGGTGTGCAAATGAGGTAGCCGTTCTACATTAGCGCCCGTGAACGCAATCTTCCGCACCGCGCGCTGATGTCCGACGGCTTCATCATTCTCCTGGCGCTCGTCGCGTTCCTGAGCGGCAGCGCGTATGGGGCCTGGCGAACGCGGGCTCGTACGGCGAGTAAGGCGCCGGGACCACCGCCCGATCCGGAACCGCCGCCGCCACCGCCGCCACGGCCGCCACCGTCGCCACCGGCGCCGCCGCCTTCTGATCCCGAAGCCGCGACGCCGGTCGAGGGCACGCGCGCACCGACGATCTTCGAGCTCGCCGCGGCGAGCGCCGAGTTCTACAACCAGTCCTCGAATCCGCGCGACATGCTCGGCCACCCTCCCTTCGCGGCGGGCGTGGCGATGCTCGCGCGCGCGGAGACTTCGTTGAGCGACGTGCTCGCGTATGCCGCCGGCACGAATCCCATCATCGCGTGCATGGCGCTCGAGGCACTGTCGCGCCGCACGGATCCCGACGACCTCGTCGCGCCGCTGATGGAAGGACTCAATCAGCCGAACTATTGGACGCGATGGTTCACGCTGCGCACGCTCGAGGCGCGCGCGGGCGACACGCCCGTCATCGGCGCCATGCTCACGCGCATCGACGGCTCGTGGACGGATCAGATCCTCTTCAACGAGATGCGCGATTTCATCGCGCGCCGCGTTGCCGCGGGCGATGCCCCGTCGTTCGGCGACAATTTGCGCCGCGTCGGACCCGAGCAAGCCGAGTGGCTCGAGCGCCTCATCAAACGACTCGGCGGCGCCTTGCCCGACGCGATGCGCGCCGAGTTCAAGGCATGGAGCGACGCGCGCGTCGACGTCGAATTTCTGCGCGGGTTCGGGCGGCTGTACGATGCGGCGGCGTGCCTGCAGATCGACCTCGTCGAGCATCCCGCGCTCGATCGGGCGGTGGGCGAAGTGCTGCTCGCGCTGACGAGCTCGCCGGCGCGCTCGGCGCTCGTCGTTGGTGAGCCGGGCGTGGGAAAGACGTCGATCATTCAGGTCGTCACGCAACGGCTCGTCGCGGACCGCTGGGTCGTGTTCGAGGCGTCGGCGGCCGAGCTGCTGTCGAGCCAGATGTACATCGGGCAGCTCGAGGGGCGCGTCTCGCAGCTCGTGAACACGATGCGCGGCAAGCGGGCTGTTTGGATCGTTCCGAACTTCCACGAGCTTGCGTGGGCGGGACGGCACTCGCAGAGTCCGACGGGCGCGCTCGATCTCATTCTGCCGCACATCGCGAGCGGCGCGCTCAAGGTCATCGCCGAAGTTCCGGTCGCGGCATACGAGCAGCTCGTGCAGCACCAACCCAAGGTGCGCGATCAGCTCCAGCCGATTCGCGTCGAGCCGCTCGACGATGTTGCCACACTCGACGTGGCGCGCCAATGGTCGAGCTTGCACTCGCTCAAGGACCGCAATCGCTCGCCCCGCGCGAGCGAGGATACGCTGCAGGAGTCGCTGCAGCTCGCCAAACAATATCTGAGCGACCGCGGCGGGCCGGGCAACGTGCTCGGCATCCTGACCGTGGCGAAGCGCAGGCTCGACTCGAGCGGTGAAGCGGCGCGGAAGATCGACGGGCCTGATCTGCTCGACGCACTCTCGGAGATGACCGGGCTGCCGGTGGCGATTCTCGACGACAGCCGCGCGCTCGACCCGGCGGCGCTGCGCTCCTTCTTCGCGCAGCGAGTGATCGGCCAGCCGGAGGCGGTCGACACCCTCGTCGAGCGCGTGGCGATGATCAAGGCGGGGCTCACGGACCCGACGCGGCCCGCCGGCGTCTTTCTCTTCGTTGGGCCCACCGGCACCGGTAAGACGGAGATCGCGAAGGCGCTCGCCGATTTTCTGTTCGGATCACCCGAGCGGATGATCCGTCTCGATATGAGCGAGCTGCAGTCGCCCGACGCGATCGACCGCATCCTCGGCGACCGCAACATGGTGGTCGAGGGGACGGCGCTGGTGAATCTCATTCGGAAGCAGCCCTTCTCCGTCGTGCTGCTCGACGAATTCGAAAAGGCGCATCCGAACGTGTGGGATCTCTTTCTCCAATTGTTCGACGATGGGCGGCTGACCGATCGCCGCGGCGATGTCGCCGACTTCCGGCATTGCATCGTGATCATGACGTCGAATCTCGGCGCGACGATCGCCAATGGATCGAGCATCGGCTTCAGCGCCGAGGCGGCGGGCTTCGCGGCGTCGAGCGTGGAGCGCGCGGTGGCGCAATCGTTTCGGCGGGAGTTCATCAATCGCATCGATCGCGTGGTGGTGTTTCAGCCGCTCGGGCGCGCGGTCATGCGCGAGCTGCTGCGCAAGGAGCTCGGCGACGTGCTGCGGCGTCGCGGACTGCGCAACCGCACGTGGGCCGTGGAGTGGGACGAGAGCGCCATCCAGTTCCTGCTGCAGCAAGGCTTCAGCGCCGATCTCGGCGCGCGTCCGTTGAAGCGGGCGGTCGAGCGGTACCTTCTGGCGCCGCTCGCGCTCACCATCGTGAATCATCAATTCCCAGAGGGCGATCAGTTTTTGTTCGTGCGCAGCAACGGCGCGCGCATCGAGGTGCAGTTCGTCGATCCGGACGAGACGGACCTGGATGCGATCGAGCTGAACGTCACGGGCGAATCGCCCGCACCATTGACAGCTCCGCGCCTGGAAGATCTGATTCTCGATGCGCGCGGCACGGCCGACGACGTGCGCTTTCTCACGAGTGAGTACGACTCGATCGCCGCACGGGTGCGCAGCGACGACTGGCAGCGCCGCAAGTCGGACGCACTCGATGCGATGCGCGCGCCGACCTTCTGGAACTCACCGACGCGGTTCGCGACCCTCGGCGACGCGGAGTACATGGACCGCATCGAGACTGGTCTCGACACCGCGGGCTCACTCCTGCGCCGGCTCGGCAATCAGCGGCGGCACGTACCACGCGATCTCGTCGAGCGTCTCGCTCAACAGCTCTATCTCCTGGCCGAAGCGTGCGAGGCGTTGGAGGAAGGAGCGCCGCGCGATGCGTTCCTCTCCGTGCGCGCGAGCCGAGACCAGGGTACTGATGCGGCGGTGAGCGATGCGTTCGCTGCGCAGCTCGGCGAGATGTACCGGCAGTGGGCCGACAAGCGCCGCATGCAGGTCACGGTGCTCGAGGAGCGGCGCGGCGGCGACGAGCCCTATCAGCTGCTGCTCGCCCTCTCCGGCTTCGCGGCGTACTCGATTCTGGAGACGGAGTCGGGCACGCACGTGTTGGAGACGCCGCAGGACGAGAAGTCGTTCAATCGCGCACGGGCGACGGTGCGCGTCGTGCCGCAACCCGACACTCCGGCGCGCGATGGCGCGGGCGCACTGAAAGCACAGGCGTTGACGGCGCTCGGGGCGCAGGTGGAAGGGGCGCCGGTGATAGTGAGGCGTTATCGGTCGGAGCCGTCACCGTTGGTGAGGGACAGTGTGCGGCAGTGGAGGACCGGTCGGCTGGATCGAGTCTTGGGTGGAGATTTCGATCTGATCACCTGAGCGTCGGGATGCAGACGTCAGGATGTCAGATGTCAGAACCTATCTGATCCCATCGTCGATCACTCTACTCTCACTGTCACGCGCGCCGAATCGGCGGGGGTGCGGGCGCTGATCGTGTGCGTGCCGGTCACCAGTGGAAAGCGTGTCGTGCTCGTCGGCCTGCCATCGATGAACCATCGCACGTGCGCCGCTTCGGGGCCGGTGGCGACCATGGCGACGGTCGAATAGCGGCGCTCGACCCCGGGCGGAACGCGATAGCGGTCGCCGTCGCGCGGGGACACGATGCGGAAGTGGGCATCATCGACCGAATCGGGGGCGGCGGAGTGCGCCGCGACGTGCACGTCATCGGTGGCGCCTCCGTGTTGCGCGGACCACTCGGCGAAGCGCGCCGGTAGCACGACGCGGCCGCCGCGATGCCAGTCGCACTCACGCGACGGCTCGCGCCCCGCGGCGAACCACTCGAGGCTGTGCGGGCAGTCGGGTCCGGCGCGCAATCCCGAGACGCGGCAGATGCTGATCGACGTCGCACCGGTGCTCGCGGGCGTCGGCAGCTCTCCGGCTGACACGCGTGCCGCAGTGAGCAGCACCGCGCGACGGAGTAACGGACCCGCGCCGGTGACACCGCTCACGCCATCCATCGGCTGGCCATTGAAATCCCCGACCCACACGGCGACAGTGAAATTGCCCGTGGTCGCAGCGGACCAATTGTCGGTAAAATGGCGGCTGGTGCCCGTCTTCACCGCGACGGGAAAGGGAAAGTCGAAGGGGGTCTCGAGTCCAAAGCCGGGAATGCGCGCCTCCGCGTCGCTCAGGATGTCGAGCACGAGCGCGGCCGAGCTCGCGGACATCACGCGCTCGCCGCGTGCGCCGTCGGCGGTGCCATCGGCGACAGCGGTCCAGTGGTACGGACGCCACATTCCACCGTTGGCGAGCGCGCGATACGCATTTGCCAACTCGACGAGCGTGACATCTCCGTTGCCTAACGCGAGACCAAGCCCGTAGTGCTCGGCGCTCTTGCCGAGTGACGCGAAACCCGCGCGATGCAAGGTGGAGAGGAGCGCCGGCGCGCCGACATCGTTCGCGAGCTCGACCGCGGGAATGTTGTACGAGCTCGCCAGCGCCTCTCGCGCGCGCACCGGGCCGTGCATCGTGCGATCGTAGTTGCGCGGGTGATACGCGCCGGTGACCGTCTGATAGGTGCGCGCGACGTCGGCGAGAATGGATGCCGGCGTGTAGCCGCGATCGAACGCGAGTCCGTAGAGGAACGGCTTGAGCGCGGAGCCGGGCTGGCGCGGACTGGCGACCATGTCGGTCTGTCCCGCGCTGTCGGACCAGAAGTCAGGCGAGCCGACCCACGCCAGAATTTCGCCGGAGCGATTGTCGAGCACGACCGCCGCCGCCTGTTGTCCACCGCGAGCACGCATCTCTTCGACGGTGCGGCGCACCTCGAGCTCGATTCCCTGTTGCAGCGCGAGGTCGATCGAGGTGCGGATGGTCGCGTCGCCGTCGCGATGGGCGAGCGAATCGTCGTCGGCCCAACGAAGCACGCGCGTAGTGAAGTGCGGCGCGAGAAATGGCGACGCCGGCCGCCTGACGAGCAACGGCTCCGCCGCGGCGTGCTCGAGATCGGTTTCCGTCGCGGCGCCGAGTCTGCGCAGCCGCGCCAGCGCGAATGCGCGTCGTGCGCGCGCGCGCGAGGGCGACACCAATGGATTGTCGACCGAGGGGGCGTGCGCGAGCCCGGCGAGTGTCGCCGCCTGCGCGAGGCTGACGTCGCGGGCGCTGGCGCCGAAGTAGAGCGCGCTCGCCGCGGCGACGCCGATCGCGCCCTGGCCGAGCGGCACGCGATTCAGATACTGCTCGAGCAGCTGCTGCTTGGTGAGATGCGCCTCGAGCCGGAGCGACCACATCACTTGCGAGATTTTTCCGGCGAAGGAACGCCGTGAGGGATGAACGAGCCGCGCGGTTTGCATCGTGATCGTCGACGCACCCGAGACGACGCGCATCGCGAGCACGTTGTCGCGCACGGCGCGTCCGAGCGCGCGCCAGTCGAGCGCGCCGTGATCGTAGTAGCGGCGATCTTCCGCCGCGACGAACGCCTGGATGATTTTCGGATCGATCTCGTCGAGGCGCATCCAGCGCATGCGGCTGCCATCCTCGGCGCGCGAGCTGCGCAGCACGATGCCGTGCCGATCCTCGAGCGTCACGCCCGGCGCGGCAGCGGGCGCGATGATGCCGGCGGGCAGCGGCAACCCCGTCCATCCGAAAGCCGCAACGCTCGTTGCGGCGAGGGCGCCAAGCGCGAGCACCGCCGCGCGGCGACGACCAGACATCATGGCTTCGTTTTGGCCGTCACGGTAAAGACACCGCCATCGGTGCGGCCGAACACGGCAGGGTTGTACATCTCTTCGGCGTGCGCGGGCGGGCGCGTGAAGACGCCAGGCGTCGTCGCGCGCGCGACGTACGTCGCGGTGTACGTGCCCTTCCACAGGAACGTCGCGTAGTAGACGACGCGGTCGTCGCGCAGCTCGCGGTGATCGAAGGGCGACCACCAGCCCGAATCCCAGCTTCCGTAGAACCAACGGCCGTACATCGAGCTCGTGCTATCGCTTGGCTCTTCGCCCTCCCCTTCCTGTACGCGTCCGGGGCCCGGCAACGGCGCCGCGGTGCGCAGACTCAGATCGACCGCTTCCAATCCGGCCGGCAGCGCATCGTCGAGCACGAAGAATTCGCGATCGTGCGGAATCGTGATGCGCAGCCGCACGCGCACCAGCTCGCCCTCGGCGACGCTGGTGATCGGCGTCTTCAAGTCGTACTTCTCGTACCAGCGCTCGACGACGATGCCGCTGTCGATCGGCGTGACCGGATGGCGAAGCGGTACCGCGTGCACGGTGAGGAAGTAGTAGCCGCCGGCGTTGTTGCCGCTCGTCGACGCGAGCGAGAGACGAAGCGACTTCGCGCCGTCGGCTCGCGTGGTGACGAGATTGGCGAGCGATACGATCGAGTCGCGCGGCGAGCCATCCCCCTTGCCGGCCGTCTGTAGCAGCGTCTTCCCGGCGGCCTTCACGGTGAGTGTCGGGTCGCCGGTGGTCTTCCGAAAGTGCTCGTAGTCCGCGAGGGCGCCGACGACCGACGCGAGATCCTGCGTGTTCCAGAGATAGCGCGGCCCGCGATTGAGCCCGCCCTGTTGCACGAGCGTCTCGACCATCGGCGCGACGAGCGGATGCGTCGGGTTGATCGCGATCGTCGCGCTGAGCAGGCGCGCCATCGGCCGCATGCGCGAGTAGAAGTAGAAGCGCGAGCTGTCGGGGAGCACGGCGCGCCGTCCCTCGAGCACCACGGCGGCCCAGGACGGCGAGATAAGTGCGAGCGCCGCTTGCTTCGCGCCGCGGCGCGACACGATCTCGGCGAGACGGATGCGATCTTCCTGCGACATCTGCGCGGCCGAAGCGATCAGACGATTCTCGACCGCGACGTCGGGCTTGCCGTAACGGCTCAGAAAGTCGACCGACGCAACTTCATCAGCCAAGCGTGTCGCGCGACGATCGTAGTAGTTGGCGACGGGCGACAGCACCGGCGTCGCGTTGTGCATCTCGTGCGATAGATACTCGGCGAGACGCGGCAGCACGCTGTCGCCGACGATAACGCCCATCGACTTCGCATCGAGCAGCAGGCCGCCGGCGTACGCGCTGAGCCATGGCGTCGTCCAGTCACTCGCGCCCCAGTAGCCGATACCGCCGTCGGTACGCTGGCGGCGCGAGAGCATCGCGACCGCGGTCTCGATCTCGCGTTGCGGATTGCCCGTGATCTTGATCGTGCCGAGGTCCTTTTGCGCGCGCCACAAGGCGATGATCGGCTCGCCGGCGCTCGTCACCTGTTCGGTGCAGTAGTACGGGTAGATGTGAAAGAGACTGTACGCGCCGCGCACCACGGCGAGCGGCGACGCGCCAAGGCTGAGCTCGAGCGTCGAGCGCGCCGGATCGAGATCGCTCGGCAGCACCCACTCGGTCGTCGCGGTGTCACGCAATGTGCCGGCGATTGTGTAGGCTGTCGGGTGATAGTCGGGCTTCACGGGGATGCGAAGGCGCACCGCGTCGGCGTTCGCTCCGCTGGTGGCCCGGAACTGGAACGTCACGCTGTCGCTCGGCAGCGTCCCGGGCGTAGCGGTGAATGGGAATCGTACTTCGCGGCCCCGTCCTGCCTCGAGCGTCGCCGTCTGCACCGCATCGCCGCGAAGCTGGACGCCGGTGGCGGTGGCATCGACGCGCACCGTCGGCGTTCCCCCGCTTCGCGAGTT
>JALZAE010000398.1 GCA_030948535.1 Gemmatimonadota bacterium
TGTCTGCTCGAGGAACGTACCGGCAACGATTGTTTCCGTGGTGCTCTCATCGGTCGACCTCGTCGCCGCCCCCGCCAAAGTGATCGCGCCCGTGGCTAGGTTGGTTCCAGTCGACAACAGGTCGAACTCCCTGCGTCGATTGTATTGCCCACCCAATGTCGTGCGCGACGTCAGGCCGCGCCGAAGCGTGGTGTTGACTGTCGCGCCGACATCGGCGCTCCAGACTTTGATATCGTACCGATTGTCCTGCCGTATTCCGGTAGGGAACTGCGCCCCCGCTTCGCCGTTTTTCCACAGCCCGACTTGATTCGAGCTGCTCGCGTCGAGGCCGACCGTCGCGCGCGTGGAGAGCCAAGCGAGAGGTTGATAGTCGCCCGACAGGCTGCTCGTGGCGCGCGTCGTCGCCTCCGAACCCGTCGCCGCGAACGCCTCTCCCGGGCGGTCCCGAAACCAGCTTCCGTCCGGGGTGGGTGCGCGGCTGAGTAGGGCCCCGCTGGTATAGACATTGTTTGAGTTGAGAATCGCGCTGGTGTTGAAGACCAATCCGTTCGAGAGCTGCACGTGCGCCTTGTCGCCGAGTGTTGATCCGATATTGGCGCGCAGATTTACCAGGTGTGCATAGTCGGGCCGGACCTGATCCTCGGGCAGCGACGAGACTCCGCGCTTGGTCTTGATCCGCGCCTGTTCGGCGTTTTGCAGGCGCAGGAAGCCGGTCTCATCGGTCTTCTCACCCGTCAGGAAGTAGGTGAAGTTCTGCACACCACCGGTCACCTGCGCGCCGTATACCTCACGCCGGCCCGTCGCCAAGGGCGATGTCACGGGATTCTCGAGCACGTTCGAGGTGGCCACGCTGTCTTGCGTGCAAATTCTCGCGGCGACTTGGCTCAGCAGACATTGCTGTTTGGCTCCGGTCGTCGAGTTGGTGCCGAACGCCCAATATTCTGGCAGGAAATGATCTGCCGGACGCGACGTGCCCTGGTCGGTCCAGAGGTGCCACCGCGGCGCGCTCGCCGATCCCCGCTTGGTGTGAATCACGATCACACCGTTGGCGGCGTCGGACCCATACAACGTCGTTGCCGAGGGACCCTTGACGACCTCGATCGATTCGATCTCGAAAGGGCTGAGGTCCGCCATGCGCCCCGGGCGTATATGGTCGAGGCCTGTCCCGAGGTTGGCGGTGCTGAACGGTGGGTTGATTCCCGGAGTGTTCTCGACACGTATTCCATCGATGATGACGATAGGATCGTTGCTGACTGTGAAGCTGTTCGTGCCGCGAATACGAATCGGCGACGTCGTCCCGACGTAGCCACCGGCGTTGTACACCTGCAGTCCGGGCACGCGCCCGCTCAACAAGTCGGTGATGTTGTTGACCGGCGCGGTATTCATCACCGAGTCAACCGAGATCGTGCCGATGGCGTTCCCGACCTCGAGCCGCCGCTGATCGCCGGTGGCCGTGGCGACGACGTCTTCGAGACGCGATGCGACACGCGCGAGCACGAAGTCGACTTTGACATCTTGTCCGTCTACGACCGCGACCGGCAGGGAGAGCTTGGCGTATCCGATACGCCTCGCCGTCACCGTGTGAGCGCCCGCCGGCAGCGCCGCGAGCCGGTAGCGTCCATCCGCGCCGGTCACAGCCCCCACCCTCGTCCCCTCCACGATCAGCGACACGCCCGTCACCGATTCGTTGTTGGTCGCGTCGGTCACCCGGCCGATGATCGTTCCCGTCCGCTGTTGTTCCGACACCGGCCGACGAACGAGCATGGCCTGACCCGTCTGCGAAAACACGATATCGACATTTGCATCGAGTAACACCGATGTCAGTGCCGCGGCGACCGTGATCTCGGACGCGCGCAGATGCACGAGCTTGTCCAGCGTCACTCCTTGCCCACGATAGGCGAGCTTAAGCCCAGCCTCATCACTAATCGTGCGGAGGGCGGACTCGATCGTGACGCCGTCCAGATCCACAGCGATCCGTCGCTGCAGCACTACCATCCGGTCGGCATCGACTGGCCGTGCCGACTTGACGGCACCATTCGACGCGTAGAGGAATCGAGGTCCGCGCAGCGCGAGACTCTCCGAGTTTGATTGCCCCACGCTCACAGCGGGGTTGAGCGCCGCACCCAGCACGAACGGCGCGGCGAGCGCTCGAAGCAAGACGAAGGCTTTGCGCATATGACATCTCCTGGGGGGTGTCGACGATCGCTTCGCCCCGCGTTAGCGGCGAAGTTGATTCCGGGTCAGTGTGACGGTTTTCTCGCGCCGGTCGACGTGTACATCGAGCACAGTTTGAATCACTTGCAGTGCCTGTCTGAACGACTCCGTATTGAGCGTCGCCGTGATCCGCTCGCTTCCAAGTGCGGGATCGCCGAGTCGGACATCGGCGTCGTACCAACGGTTCAGCGCGCCAATCGCGTCGCGGAGCGGAGTGTGATCAAAGGTGAGCGTGCCGCGCGTCCATGAGACGTACTGACTGACATCGACACCCGACCGGAGCGTCATCACGCCGGCGGAGTCGATCTGTGCCAGGTCGCCGCCGGTCGCGGTGATACTCGCTCCGAGCGGTGGCGAGCTGCTCGTATCCCCGGCGGATTCCGGCTGGGATTTTCGCAGCGCGACAATCCCGGATTCGACGGCGACCTGCGCGGTTCGATCCCCGCGATAGTCGGACACGACGAACTTGGTACCGAGATCCTCGACCACCGTGCGCGGTGTGCGCACCGAGAATGGCAACCGCGCATCGTGCATCACGGTAAAGAGCGCTTGACCATCGAGCGTCACCGCGCGTCCCGTCGTCCCGTACGCTTGCGAAACGCGAAGCCGGGTCGCCGGGCCAAGCCAGATGCTCGTGCCGTCGTTCAAGCTGATCTCGGCCAGTTGCCCGCGGCCCGTCGTGTACTCACGCCACTGCGATGCCTGCACGACATGTGTGGCGTCATGCCGCGCGTAACGAAGGACGACGCTTCCTGCCATTGCGAGCACGGCAATGCATCCGACGGCAAGAGCGATGTATCCCGCTCGCCGAGATGCAGTCTGCTTGAATGCGGGAATCCGGCGCAAATCCAACGATCGGCGAGTCGGGGCCTCCACTCGAGCACTCGCGGATCGTCGCTTGGCCCGAACGAGAGCCGCTTCGACGTCGTAAACACCGGACTGCCGGAGAGGGACCGCCTGCCAATCCGCCATCAGCCGCGCCACAAGCGCCTCTCGCTCGGGCGCCGCCGTGACCCACCGCTCGAGCTCGGTCCGCTCCGGCGTGGTCAGCTCACGGCGAAAGTATGCGACGAGGCGCACCGCGAGCTGCGGCGGGAAATCATCTGGCAGTTCCGATTCTGTCACGCGCGTCATAAACGTGTGACAGGAAATCAGGGTTGTCTGTATGACAGGCCGACATTTCGCACTACCCAGCCTTCTTCACGCCCGAACTATTGAGGAGGCGCCAACGTCCGACGGAGCGCGTTGAGCGCCCGGGCTAGCTGGGTTTGCACGGTGGACGCGCTCACACCGAGGGCGCCGGCCGCTTCGCGGATGCTGAGGCCGTCGCGCTGCGTGAGCAGGAAAACCTCGCGGCTCCGTGGCGAGAGCGCCTGCAATGCCCTCCGAACCGGTGCCGACAGTTCGGTGGCGTCGATCGCGAGGAGCGGGTCGAACTCGATCGCCTCGGTATTTGCTTCCAGGGATGTCTGGAGATGCGCGTAGTGCCGGTCGTGTGCCTCACGCGCGGCGCGAACGTTCAGTGCGCGATTTCGGGCGGCCGCGAACAGGTATGGAGTGATTGCACCGTGAACCTCCCAACGCGTTCGCGTCTCCCAGATGCGCATGAACAGATCGGTGATCGCCTCTTCAGCATCCTCGCGCGATGGCACGTACCGGTGCGCGAAATCCACCAACGGACCATAGCACAATCGGAAAAGACGATCGAACGCGACTTCGTCACCTTCGCGAATGCGAATGACCAAACGCTCTGAGTGCGCGATCTCGTTC
>JALZAE010000543.1 GCA_030948535.1 Gemmatimonadota bacterium
GCGATACGATCTCATCGCCGCCGAGCTTCGCCAGTCGCAGCACGCGGCGCTTGAAGGCGGCGAGCATCAACAGCGCGACGCCGATGGCGAGCGCCGGCGCGAGCCACAGTGCGACCGGCCAGTCGAAGTAGGGGAAGGTCATCGCGCCCTCACGGCAGGGGACCGCGCCACGCGTACACCATCATCTCGAGCATGAGCGCCGCGAGCGCGACACCGAGCGGCCAGCGGTACTGCTCGCTGTATCGCACATAGGTGCGCGCCTGCACAGGGGCGCGCTCGAGATGGTCGATCTCCTCGTAGATGCGCCCGAGCGCGGCCGCGTCGCGCGCGCGGAAATAGCGACCACCCGTACTCTTCGCGACGTCGGTGAGCAGCGGCTCGTCGATGCGCACCGGCAGATATTCGTAGCGCAGTCCCGTCACGCCGCGGCCGACCGGCACCGGCGCCATCCCCTCGGTGCCGACGCCGATTGTGTAGATCTTGATCCCGAATTGTCCCGCGGCGAGCGCGGCGGTGCGCGGGTCGATCGCGCCGCGATTGTTCTCGCCATCGGTCGCGAGAATCATCACGCGCGACTTGCCGGGCGCACCGCGCAGCCGGTTCGCCGCCGTCGCGATCGCGGTCCCAATCGCCGTGCCGTCTTCCAACTGGCCCGGCGCGAGATTGTCGATGGCCGCGATCACGACCGGATAGTCGACCGTCAGCGGAACCTGCGTCAGTGCTTCGGAGGCGAAGGCGACCAGACCGATGCGGTCGGTGCGCCGGCCCGCGACGAACTGCTTCATCTTGTCCTTCGCCACTTCCATCCGGTTCTGCGGCTGGAAATCTTCCGAGAGCATCGAGCTGGAGAGATCGATCGCGAGCACGATGTTGATGCCCTCGCTGGTGACGTTCTCGGCGCGCGCGCCGGAGCGCGGCCGCGCGAGTGCGACGATGATGCCGGCGAGCAGCAGATTGCGCAGCACGAAGAGCGAGCGCGCGATTCCGCGACCGGCGCGCGGGCCGCTCGCGAGTGCATCGGCGCGCGAGAAGACGATGGCCGGCGGCCGCCGACGGCGCCGCCACACCCACCACGCCGGAATCGCGAGCAGCAAGAGCAACGCGAAGGGCGTCGCGAAGGTCATGGCCGTGATCCCGCTCATGCCGCCTGCCCCTTCGCCGGCGGTTGCGGCGACGCCGGTGGCGCGGGTCGCTTCGCGGAGCGCTCGCGCTCTTCGCGCTCGCGCGCGGCAAGCTCCTCCGCCTTCGTGCGATCTTCCACTTCGCGGACGATCGTGCGCGTCTCGCCCGCGAGCTGCGCCGCGCGCTCCTCCGACACCGAGCGCCGGGCGAACTTGATGAGATCCGCCTCCTGCAGCACGGGCGCGAGCTTGCTCGCCGGAATCGTGCTCGTGGACCGAAGCGCCGTCAGCAGCTCGCCGCTGGTGAGCGCGCGATGTGCACCAACGACGCGCGCCGCGAGATAATCGCGCAGCACTTCGATGTTGAGCGCGACAAAGCGGCCGCGCTCGCCCGCCTCGAGCAGGCCAAGCGCATCGATACGCTCGAACTCACGCTCGGCGTCGCCAAACGCATCGGGCGGAGCAACGCGATTCCGGCGCCGGCGCCACCACCACACGAGCAGCCAGATAATGAGCAGCAGGATGAGCGCGGCCACCGCGTACGGCCACCACCACCACCACGGGATCGGCGCCATGACGATGTCGCGCTCGCCCTTCGGCACACGCAGCGTCGTGTCCGCGGGCAGCACGGTGCGCACGTAGAGATGCACATCGGCGATCGGGATGTGCCGCTCGGCGCCGTTCAGCTTCACGATCACGTCGGCGAACTTGGGTGTGATCGTGCCGGTGTCCCAGGCCACGAGGCGATACGTCGCGGTCTGGTCCAGCGCGCCCTGATCACCGTGCGGAGTGAGCGCGCGCGGATCGCTCTGCTCCCACGACTTGCCGCTGTCGGCGGTGATGGGAAACTGGATGACGCTCCCTGCCGGTGCTTGCACTCGCACGCGCACGGCGAATCGGTCGCCGACCGAGAGGGTCTCGGGCACGACCGTGACGCCCATGCGGACGCTCGCCAGTGGCGCCGGCGTTTGCGCGACGAGCCGCGCATTCAACAGGACGAGCGCGCCGAGGATGACGACGCGTGCGGCACCACGCGCGGCGCTCACCGGCGGCGTGCCCTCGTCTCTCGCGCGCGGAAGAAACGCAGCAGCGGCTCGACGTAGCTCTTGTCGGTGCGCACGGCGATCTCGTCGATCGCCAACCGGCGGAAGAGCGATTGCCGAGCCTCGTGCTCGTCGAGCACCATCTGCTCGTAGTGCGCGCGCACGCGCGCGTCGCTCGTGTCGATGTCGAGCGTGACTCCCGACTCCGGATCGGTAAAGCGCGCGAGCCCCATGTCGGGCAGGGTGATCTCGCGCGGATCCTCGATCGTCACCGCCACCGTGTCGTGGTGCTGCGAGATCATCTTGAGCGGCCGCTCGAGATCGACGCCAATAAAATCCGAGATGATGAACACGATGGAGCGGTGGTTGAGCAGCGCGACCAGCGCGTCGATCGCGCCGGCGATGTCGGTGCCCTTCCCATCGGGCTCGTAGACGAGGAGGTCGCGCATCAGCCGCATGGCGTGCTTCCGCCCTTTACCCGGCGGCACCACGTGCTCGATGCGATCGGTGAACAAGAGCGCGCCGACGCGATCGTTGTTGCGCACCGCGCTCATCGCCAGCACCGCGCTCAGCTCAGTGGCCAGCTCGCTCTTGAAGCGGCGCACCGTGCCGAATCGCTCCGAGCCGGAGAGATCGACGGCGAGCATCACGGTGAGCTCGCGCTCTTCGATGTAGCGCTTGACGTACGGCTGCCGCATGCGTGCCGTGACGTTCCAGTCGATCGTGCGCACTTCATCGCCCGGCTGGTACTCGCGCACCTCGGAGAACTCCATCCCCTGCCCTTTGAACACCGAATGGTATTCGCCGGTGAAGGTCGAGTTGACCAAGCCACGCGTGCGAAGCTCCAGCAGCTTGACCTGCCGGAGCACCTCCGGTGGAATGGTGACCTTGGGCTTTGCCGCCGGCAGCTCCTCGCGCGCGCGACCGGCCTCGCGGAGCGCGCCGCGCATCACGGGCTCTCGACCGTGCCCAGGATCCGGCGCACGACCTCGTCGCTCGTCACGTCCTCCGCCTCGGCCTCGTACGTCATGAGGACGCGATGGCGAAGGATGTCGGGGGCGACCGCCTTCACGTCGTCAGGCGTGGCGAAGTTCCGGCCGCGCAGGAATGCGTGCGCGCGCGCGCCCATGGCGAGAAAGATCGTCGCCCGCGGACTCGCGCCGTACTCGATCAGCGGCTGCAATTCTTTCAGCCCCGCTTCCTGTGGCGAGCGCGTGGCGTGCACGATGTCGACGATGTAGTCCATCACGCGCTCGTCGAGGTAGAGCTCCGAGATGCGGCGGCGGGCATCGAGAATCGCCTGCGGGCTCGCCACGTGCTGCACCGGAATCGTCTGGCCACCGGACATCCGGCGCATGATCTCTTTTTCTTCCGCGCGCGTCGGATAGCCGACGCGCAGCTTGAGCATGAAGCGATCGACCTGCGCTTCGGGGAGTGGATACGTCCCCTCCTGCTCGATCGGATTCTGCGTCGCCATGACGAGGAAGGGCTCGTCGAGCTTGTACGTCGTGCCGCCGATGGTGACCTGCCTCTCCTGCATCGCCTCGAGCAGCGCCGACTGCACTTTCGCCGGCGCGCGATTGATCTCGTCGGCGAGGATGATATTGGCGAAGATCGGACCCTTCTTCGCGCGAAACTGTCCCGTCGCCTGATCGAAGATCTGCGTGCCGAGCACATCGGCCGGGAGCAAGTCTGGCGTGAATTGAATGCGCTGGAAGGTGGTGTTGATCGTCTCGGCCAGCGTCTTTACCGTCAGCGTTTTGGCGAGACCCGGCACCCCCTCGAGCAGCACGTGGCCGCCGGTGAGCAGCCCGATCATGAGCCGCTCGATCATGTAATCCTGTCCCACCACGCGCAGAGCAACTTGCTCGACGATGTTGTTGACGAGCGTCGCGTCAGCCGACGGCGCTACCCGTGTCGCCACTATGACCCCGGTGTTCGGTGTTTCGGTGTTGAGTGCTCGCCGCTCCTAGTAGATACTCGCGCCGGCCGCACCATGTTGACCCTACCCATTCAGACGACGCTGGTTCCGATATGGCTTCGAGCTCACGGGTGTTTTCATCAACTGCGAGATCGCGCCGCGCTCGCGATTCGTCAGCGCGCGCGTCTGGCCCGTCGGTAGCGTGCCCAGCGTCACCGGACCGAACGCGGTCCGCGTCAGGCGCAGCACCTCGAGCCCGAGCGCTTCACAGAGACGCCGGACCTCACGGTTCTTCCCTTCGACGATCGTGATCGTGAGAGACCACACGCCGCGACGCAGGTTCTCCGCCTCGACGTCGCGGGGCTGCACGAAGCCATCGTCCAGCTCCACGCCGCGCATCAAGTCGCGCACGGCGGCGGGCCCGTCGCCGCGCACTTCGGCAACGTACTTCCGCTCGAGCTCGCGGCTCGGATGCGTGAGCGCGTGCGCCGCGGCGCCGTCGGTGGTGAGCAGCAACAATCCCTCGGTGAGAAAATCGAGGCGGCCGACGTAGGTGAGCCCCGGCACCACCGGCACCAGCTCATACACCGTCTTCCGTCCTTCCGGATCGCTGCGCGTCGTGACGACGCCGGACGGCTTGTTGAGCACGATCCAGGTCGGCGCTTTTTCCGGCGCCGCGATCGGCTTGCCGTCGACTTCGATGCGATCGTGTCCAGGGTCGACGGTCTGTCCCGTCACGGCGACGGCGCCGTTCACCGTCACGCGACCGGCGGCGATGAGCGCCTCCGCGGCGCGCCGCGACGCGATTCCCGCGCGAGCGAGAGCGCGCTGCACGCGCATGGGCTCGGCCATTGGCGAACCTCCGATTACGACGAGATGCCGTTCTGGCGCAACGCGACGGCGAACTCGTCGGCGCGCGGCAGCTCCTCGAGATGTCGCAGTGCGAACTGCTCGAGGAAGAGCTGCGTCGTCCCGTACAGCAGTGGCCGGCCGAGTCCTTCAGCGCGACCGACGACGTCGATCAAGCCGCGCTCCAGCAGCGTCTTCAGCATCCCGCCGACGGAGACGCCGCGAATCTCCTCGATCTCCGCGCGGCCGATCGGCTGGCGATAGGCGATGATCGCGAGCGTCTCCAGCGCCGCGGACGAGAGTCGTTGCGGGCGCGCCGCGAGCTGCGCGCGCTCGATCGTCTCGGTGTACTCGGGGCGGGTGAGGATCTGCCATCCGCCCCCCATCTCGGCAAGCTCGACGCCGTGTCCTTCGGTGTCGTAGTTCTCGCGGATCTCGCTCAGCGCGAGTGCGAGCTCGGCGCGCGACGCGTCGGGATCGAGCGTCGCGAGCTCTTCGAGCGGCACGGGACGGCCGCTCGCGAAGAGCGCCGCTTCAAGCAGCTTCGCCAGCGGCGTCACGCGTGATCTCCATGGCTCCGAACGGACGCGGCTGCGCGAGCTTCAATTCCCCGCGCCGCGCCAACTCCAGTAACGCCAACAGCGCCGACAACACTTCCCACGGCTCCGCCTCTCTCCGAATGATGTCCCGCCACCGCAGATGGGCCCGCAGCGCGATCACCGCGCGAATCGTCTCCATCGCTCCATCGACATCCAGCGCGCGCGGTACCACATCGTGCATCTGCGGCTCACGCGCCATGCGGAGCACGCGATCGACCGCGGCCAAGAGCTCCGGCAGCGAGAGGGCGAGCGGCGCCATGGGCGGCGTCGGCTCCTGCGGCAGATAGCCGCGCGCGAATCGATTGCGCCGCGCTTCGCCCAAATGCTCGAGAACGTCGACCACTTCACGCATCTGCTGGTACTCAAGCAACCGTCGCACCAGCTCGGCGCGTGGATCTTCCCACTCGTCACCCTCGTGCGCGCGCGGCAGCAGCATCTGCGCCTTGATGCGAAGCAGCCGGGCGGCCATCTCGAGATAGTCCGCAGCTTCCGACAACGACAGCGTGCGAATCCGGAGCAGGAACTGCTCCGCGATGCGTGCGATCGGAATGTCGGTGATCTCGACCTGCTCTTCCCGAATCAGAGTGAGCAGCAGGTCGAGGGGACCCGAAAAGTGGTCCAGCTCGACCGTGAACGCGCCGGACGTCGCGTCGTTCGCGTCGAGGGCTGCGGGGAGCGAGCGGCCGAAAGGCGCCAACGGGGGTCCGGGATCGAGTCGATGAGGGCGACGAGCTCAGTCGCCGGGCGTAAGGTAGCCAGGCAGCTGACCTGTGTCAAAGCAAAGCGGCGCCTTGACATCCGTGATTTATCCGTCTAGGTTTCCGCGATCCAGACGCACCGTGTGCTGCACCGCGTCCGGGCTCAAATCGAGCCCGTTTTTGTATTCGAAATCTTGGAGATGTGACGTGCCGAATATCGCATCCGCAAAGAAGAACATGCGGAAGTCCCGCGCCGCCGCCATCCGGAACCGCGCCCAGCGTTCCGCGCTTCGCACGGCGCTCAAGAAGGCCACGGTCGATGGCGCCAGCGCTGATGATCGCCGCTCTGCAGTGGTGCTGCTCGACCGCGCCGCCCGCAAAGGGTTGATCCACAAGAATGCCGCCGCGCGTCGCAAGAGCCGCATGGCAAAGGCCGCCAACGGGTAGGACGTCGGGCATCGGGCATCGGGCATCGGACGCAGCAAAACTCAAAAGCGGGGTGAGATCGAGTGGCAATCTCACCCCGCTTTTGGTTTTCACTGGCCTGGCCCCCAACGCCCGTCAGTTCACAGTGCCGCCAGCTCTGCTCCGCAGCGCTCGCAGTACCACTCGGTGGGATAGTTGAGTGTTCCGCACTCTTGGCACTTGAGCGACTTTACCTGCTCGGGCGGCACATCCTTGAGGAAGGAGCTGCTCAGACGCGGCTCGCTCGGGGTCGGGCGCGACTCGGCGCGCGACGGCGTTGGCGACTCGGTGAACGCGGCAACGGAGCGCTCGGCGCTCATCATGGCCGGCTGTGCCTCGGTTCCGCCCGAGGGCGTACCCGGCCCGCCCACGGCGGACGGGACGGCCTCCTGCTCGCCGCTCGGGCTATCGACGACCTGCTTGAGGAACTCGAGGTCGTCGAACTGTTCCTGCGGAGTCGGCGCCAGACTCTCGTATTGCTGCGACTGCGACCCCTGCGCCGGCACACCGGTGTCGGGCGTCTCGAGACGCATCGCCGCCGGGGCCGGGGTCGCCGCATCGAGAACGGTGCGAAGCTTCGAGACTTCGACTTCGACGCTCGTGCGCTGCAGGCCGAGCGCTGCGATTGCCTCGTCGGCCCGTTTCTGCGCCTGAGTCACCTGCTCGGGCGTGTACTCGCCGACCGCGGCGCGGAGATCCGCTTCAGCGCGCTCGTCACGGTTCTTGGCTTCCTCGATGTCGATCTCGGTGAGCCGGTCGGTGAGCGCGTTCGCCATGTCCTGCAGCGCGGCGCGATGGCTGTGGAGCTGCTCGATCACACGCTGCAAGCGCGCGATATAGTCCGCGTGCACGCGCTCGTAGATGTGGGTCGGCGTCAGCGCCCGCTTCATCTCGAGGCCCGAGATCCAACCCTCGTACTTCGTGCGCTCGGCAAAGAGCGCTTGAACAGCTTGATCCGGAACGACTGACGGACTCGTCATGCCCCTCTCTCCTGGCCGTGCGTGCGTGCCGCGACCAACGCGGCAACATCCGCGGCCGACAGCTCGTTGACTCGCCCGAGCAGACGCGCGGCCATCACGATGCGCGCCGCGTGCTCGAGACTCTCCATTCGTTGATGCGCTTCGACAAGATTCCTGCCAGCGGTGACCGCACCGTGATTCGCCATCACGAACGCATCGTGGCCGGCGACGTACGGCTCGAACGCATCGGCCAACGCCTCCGTACCCGGCATCGCGTACGGAACCAACGCTACCGCTCCCATCTGATAAACTAGCTCAGGCAACACCGTGCAGGGCACCGTTTCGCCCGCGACGCCAAAGGCCGTCGCAGTCGGCGGGTGCGCGTGCACCACCGCCCGAATGTCGGACCTTCGTGCGTAGATACGCAAGTGCATGGCGACTTCCGTCGACGGTCTGTGCCGCCCGGGCACCGCCCGACCGTCGAGCGTTACTTCTACCAAATCTTCGACACCGAGCTCGCCCTTCGATAGTCCGGCCGGGGTCACCAGCACTCGCTCGGGTCCGAGTCGCACGGAGACGTTGCCGTCTGGTCCAGCGATGAGCCCGCGCTCGTACAACCGCCGGCACACGCGAACGATCCCGTGCCGTGCCGCCGCTTCATCATCCGCCAGCACTACCCGTCGGCCTGAAACACGACGCGACCGCCGACGATGGTCGCGGTCGCCCGGCCCCG
>JALZAE010000446.1 GCA_030948535.1 Gemmatimonadota bacterium
CTGCCGATGACTCGCGAGCTTGCCGAGCCGGCTGCGGGCGTCGTCCGGGCGCAGGCGCGCGAGCGAGACGAGGGCGTGCGCGCCGGCGTGCCAGGACACACGTCCACGCGCGCGACTCGACGCATCGGCGGAGAGCGAGTCGACCCACTTCCGCAGCGTCGACATCATCGCGTCGTCCGACGCGCACGACGTTGGGATCAAATCGGCGGCGTGCAGTCGCACGGCCCACGCGCTGTCGGCCAGCGCCGCGCGAAGCGCTCCGCAATCGTCGTGGTGAACCGTCAGCGCACGAAAGCGCAGGCGCCACGCGGTCTCCGGCCACACCTTCGGCGCGCGCAGTGGCGGCAGCGAATCGCGCTCGGTGAATCGTGGATCGCCGATTCTGCCTCGCGCGCGTCTCGCGAGCGTGCGCACACGCGCATCCGCGTGGCGCGATCCTTCGACCAGCGCAACTTCGGTGGAATCACGCCGGTCTTCGGCGAGAAGGATGCGGCCGACCAATGCAGAATCGGCGGCGGTAAGCTTGCTGTTCTGGGCGGACAGCGCCGCCGGGAGCGCCATGAGTAGCGCGAAGATCGTCGATCGCATGCGCCGAATCGATCGCTCACGCCGGTCCGGCGCAAGCGCGCATTCACATCGCTACGAGTCGGACGCCGAATCCATCTCCGCCAGCACGCGATCGAGACCCGGCCACGACGCCAAATTGTAGAGCGCGATGGTGTCGAGATATTGACGACCTTCGGCACCGTGCTGCGCTTCCACAACCTTCGCCGCCCGCGCTACCGCGGCCTCGTCGGCGAAGGGAGGCTCGAGCTCCTCGGCGATCTTTGCCTCTTCATGCCGCACGCCGGCGGCATCGAGGAAAGTGGTCTGGATCGCCGGCTCGAGCTCGACGTACAGCATGTGCAGCAGATCGAGCTCGTCCTGCGGGCTCTCGGCTTTCATGCGCACGATCTCGCGCGCGAGCTTTTCGACGGGCCACGACTGGAGCGTCACCGCGCGAAAGCCGCCACCGCGCGCGACCATGCGCTGGATGAGTGCGGCGCGCAGCTCACGTCGGTGCGTCATCGCCCGCGTCACGATCGACAGCCGCCGCTCGGGCGAGAGGGAGCGATAGGGAGAGGTCTTCGACATGCTCACAAGCTAACGCCGGAGCGTCAGCGATACCCGGCGGCTTGCAGCTCGAAGAGCATCGCGTATCGGCCGTTGGCCGCGAGCAATTCTTCGTGGCTCCCCAACTCCGTGATGTGGCCGTCGGCGACGACGGCGATCCGGTCGGCGATGCGCACCGTCGAGAAGCGGTGCGAGATCACGATGCCGATTCTCCCCTTCAAATTCTCCTTCAGCTCGGCGAAGATCGCCGCCTCCGCTTCCGGATCGAGCGACGAGGTCGGCTCATCGAGAATCCAGATGTCGGCGTTGCGATACATGATGCGCGCGAGCGCGAGCCGCTGCCATTCGCCGCCGGACAGATCGTGGCCACCCTCGAAGAGCCGCCCGACCTTCGAGTCGAGGCCGTTCGGCATCTTCTTCACGAGCCACTCGCTGCGCGACGTGCGAAGCGCCTCGAGGACGCGCTCGTCGTCCACGGCTCCGTCGGGCCGGCCCATGGCGACGTTCTCGCGCACCGACAGCTCGTAGCTCGCGTAGTCCTGAAAGAGCACGCCGATCCTGCTGCGCAATGCTTCAGGATCCAGATCCCGCAGATCGACCCCGCCGACCTTGACGCTGCCGCGATCGACATCGTAGAAGCGAAGCAACAACCTGATGAGCGTGCTCTTCCCCGCTCCGTTCTCGCCGACGAGCGCGATCAGCTCGCCGTTTCGGATCTTGAGGCTCAGCCCTTCGACCGCCGGCGCGGTGCCACCCGGGTAGGTGAACGCGACGTCATCGAACTCGATTCCGCCGGCGAGCGTGCTCGGCAGCTCACGAGGCTCGGCGGGCACGACCACCAACGGATCGATCGACAGAAACGAGAAGTAGTCCTCGAGAAAGGTGGTGTGCTGGTCGACGGCGACGAAGGTGCTCGAGATCTGACCCAGCGTTCCCGAGACCGCCGTGAACGCGCCGATGACCAGCACGACCCCGCCGGGACTGATCAGGCCCGCCGCTCCCTGAATGGCGAGAAATACGTAGGCGAGCGCGAGCGTCGTCCCGGTGACGATGCCGGTGAGCAGCGAGATGCGCGTACCCGACCGGTACATCTGCTCGCGCCGGCTGAACAGATCCTCCGAGATCTTGCGATGACGCTCGAGCAGATAGTCGGACAGCACGTAGGCGCGAATCTCTTTCGTGGTGCGCGGCTGCACGAGCAGGTCGCCGAGATATTCGCGCTCGCGCTCCTCCGGCGTCTCCTTGTAGAAGAACTCGTACATCTTCGACGTGACGCGACGCTCGAGCGCGAGCGAGAGCAGTGCCGCCGCCAGCGCGAGCACCACCAACAGCCAATGCAGGCTCGCCAAGAGCGACGTCATCAGAATGATCGTGACGATGTTGCCCGAGAGTCCGAGCACCGACCATGTGAGATCGCCGGGCCGCCACGAGACATCGCGCTTGGCGCGGGCGAGCCGGTCGTGCCAGTCCGAATTGTCGAAGTGGCCGACGTCGAGCTTCGATGCCTTGGCCAGCAGTCGTCGCTCGGCTTCGAGCTGCACCCGGCGCACGAAGAGATTTCTGCCGTAGCCCATATACGCGCCGATCGCCCGCTGCACGCCCGCGGCGATCCACAGGCCGAGCACGATGGGAAGCATGTCGCGGAACGTCAGATGCTGCGCGTGCGCCTGCGCGATCTTGTTGACGAGCAGGGCTCCGAGGTACACCGAGATCGGCGGCATCGCCGAGCTCAGGATACCGAGCGCGGAGTAGCGGATGAGCGATTGCGGCGACGCGGCCCAGGCAAGCGCCATCCCTCGCCTGAGATTTCGCACGACGCGGCCGGCGCGGCCTTTCGTCGGAGGCGGAGCGGATTCCGTTGTCGGCATCAGCCGGTGTAGCTGACGTGTACGCGCGCCGGAAAAACCCCGGCACCCTCCGCGGTCACGTTCCGCAGCAGGTCGAGCCCGATCTCACGCAGCCGCGGTAGCGCGGCCAGCGCGCCGAGTCCCGCATCGGTGATCCCGGAGCAATTCTCGAAATAGAGCCGCTCGAGCGAGCTCATCCGAGCAAGCAACTCGAGACTACGGTCGGTGATGCGCGACGTCCACGCTCGGTACGCCGTGAGCTTGGATAGCCCGGTGATATGCGCGGTGGCCGCGTCCGACATCGTCGTCACGTACATGCACTCCAAAGCCTCCAGCTCCGCGCAACGGCCGACGTGGCGGAATCCCTCGTCGGGTACATCCATGGGCATGAACTCCCGCAGCGCCGGAAATCTCGGCAGCGCCGAGAGCGCGGCATCGTCGACGTTCTTGCAGCTCACCGACAATCCGCGCAACGCCGGCATCGCGGCCATGGCGGCGAATCCGCGCCCGCGCAAATTGTAGCACCTTCGGCCCCAGATGTACTCGATCGATCGCGAGCGACTGAGCGCCGTGAATCCTTCGTCTCCGGCGACCGTATCCTGGCACATCAGAAAGCGCAGACG
>JALZAE010000061.1 GCA_030948535.1 Gemmatimonadota bacterium
ACACCAGCGTGCCCATGTCGTAGCCCGTCTCGTTGAACGAGCCGCCGAACGCCGTCACGCGCGGCTCGATCACGCGCTTGGCGATGGCGGTGAGCCACGTCTCGAACAGCAGCGGCGCCACCGAGTCCTTCGCCATCACGAAGTTCCAGCGCGAGAGCGTCTGCACTTCCAAGCGGTTGGACTGGCCGCGCGCCTCGCCCGCGGCGACGATCACCGGGACGAGGCGCTGCGCGAGGAGCGAGTACTCGTCGTGCTGCATGCGCGCGAAATCCTCGACGGTCAGCTTCTTCGCCGCGGCGGCCGACTGCAGCATCGCCGTGATGCGATGGGCACGATCGGGGCGCGCCCACTCATAGTTCAGCGGACGCGTGTAGCCCGGCGGCAGGATGTTGTTGTTCGCCGTGACGATGACGTTGCTCGGAGGATTGTACGATTTGGGCAGCTCGTCGAAGGGGAGAAATCCGCGCCACTCGTAGGAGCCATCGCCCGGCACGGGAAGCAGGCCGGACCAGCTTCGCACGGGCATCAGTCCCGCGGCCACCCAGCCAATGTTTCCATCGACGTCCGCGTAGACGAGGTTCTCGGTCGGCAAGCGCCAGCGCGACGCGGCGGCGAGAAAGGAAGACCAATCCGTCGCGCGGTCCAGCGCGAGACCGGCCATGTATCCCGCGGTGCCCGCTTCGGTGCCGACGAACTTCAAGGCGAAGGCGCGTCCTCGCGCTTCGTCCTCACCCACGATCGGACCGTGCTCGGTGAACTCGAGCCGCACCGTGCGCACGCCCTCGTCCTTCACGCGAATGTGATCTTCGATCACGCGGACCGGCTTCCACTGGCGCCCGCTCAGATAGCATCGGGCGTCCGTGGCGAGATTGTAGCGGCGGCGCGCAGTCGCGTCACATGGACGCACCGACTCGACGTAGACGTCCTGCTGGTCCATGCCGACAATCGTGAAGCCCCACGCCACGCGCTCGTTGTGCCCGACGGCGATGCCGGGCAACATCGGCTCGCCGGCGCCGATCACGTTCCATCCGGGCCCGACGAGATGCGTCATGTAGCGCAGCGACGGCAATCCGATCGAGCGATGCGGATCGTTGGCCAGGAGGGGCTTCCCGCTGGCCGTCAGCGCTCCGCCGACGACCCAGTCATTGCTTCCCTCGAGCCGCGCGAACGCCGGAGCGCCATATGCCTCGATCAGCGGGCCGAGCGACTTGCTGTCGATGCCGCCGAGGTCCATCCCCGGCGCGGGGTCGAGCCGCCGGTAGGGATCGGTCGGCCACAGCTTCTCGACCGTCTCGACGCCCATGAGCTTCACGAGCCGCGCCTTTCGGACCTCGCTCTGCGCGTTTCCCGTCATCGCCAGCGCGGCCATGCGCTGCAACGGCACGTCGTCCGTCCAGGGCTCGGGACGAATATTCTGAATCGTGAACTCGATCGGCGGGTTGGCCTGCACTTGATTGATGTACGCATTCACGCCCTGCACGAACGCGTGCACGATCTCTTTCGCGTCGGGCGAGTAGCTGTTCCACTCCGCGTCCATGTCGCCGCGATACTTGAGCAGCCGAGCGAAGCGGTCGCGCTCGACGGCGGACACGCCCAGCACTTCGGCGAGACGCCCTTCTCCCGAGCGGCGCGCCATCTCCATCTGCCAGAGCCGATCCTGCGCGGCGACGTAACCCTGCGCCACGAACAGGTCATGCTGCGTGCGGGCGTAGATGTGCGGAACGCCCCACGTGTCGCGGATGACGTTGACGGTGCTGTCGAGGCCGAGGATGATGACGGTGCCATCGAGCTGCGCCAGTCTCGTCCTGGCGGAGTCGAGAAGGATCTGCGCTTGGAACTGCCCGCGCTGTTGCGCCGGAAGCGCCGACGCGAGGAGGAGGAGCGTCGCCGTGACGGCAGCGCGCGACGACCGGTGGCGTCGCGCGCGAGACTTCAGTGAATCGTGTGTCCGATTCGGCTCCAACGGATGCTCCAGGCGTCGGTATCGATGGAGAAGTAGATGAAGATCGGGCGTCCCCATACGTTCTCGCGAGGCACGAATCCATAGTAGCGTGCGTCGATCGAGTTGTAGCGATTATCGCCCATCGTGAAGATGTGCTTAAGAGGGACGACGAAGGGGCCCCAATTGTCATGCGTCGGCTGTTTGGGCGCCGGGCCAAAACGAGAATTCTGGAGGCCGACTTTCTTCTGCCAGTCGAAGATCGGGTCCGCCTGGTCCTGGACGTTGGGGTCCGGAACCACTGCGTAGCCCTGCCGCTGGGCGATGCCGTTCAGGTAAAGCAGCCCCTGCCGCATGTAAAGCGTATCGCCGCCGACGCCAACCACGCGTTTGACCACCGTAGGCGTGGGATCCTGCGGATTGAAGGCCTGGTAGGGCGACGTGTAGACGACGACGTCGCCGCGGCGCGGATCGCCATAGCCGGGGAGCCGGATGCTCGTGAGCGGAATGTGCGGCCCGAAGACGAGCTTGTTGACGAAGAGAAAATCACCGACGAGCAGCGTCGGCTCCATGCTCCCCGACGGAATGCGAAACGCCTCGACGAAGAAGGTGCGGATGAAGAGCCAGACGACGATGACAAACGCAATCGACCGGAGTGACTCGCCGTATTGCTGCCAAAGGTTGCCGGACTTCCTTGGTTTCTTACCGCGCGCATCGCGTACGACATTCGTTCGCGAGGACGGCTTGGAGCGGGAGCGGGTGGCCATACTGAAAACTCCCGTGTTGCACTCCAACTGACAAGTGATCACCAACTATCAAGAGTTGGAGATGGCAGACGTCAGGATGTCAGATGTCAGTGCTTGGGTGATTGGCTTTGGTTTGTCAGTGTCTGACATCTGACGCCTGACATCTCATACAGAAAAAGGGCGCGCCAGCGGCGCGCCCTTTCTGTTCACTGCGGTGAACAGTCTACTTCATGTGCTTGTTGACGAGCTTCGTCATCTCGAACATCGAGACCTGCTTCTTGCCACCGAACACCGGGCGGAGACGGTCGTCGGCGTTGATCATGCGACGCTCCTTCGCGTCCTGGAGACCGTTCTTCTTGATGTAGCCCCACAGCCGCTTGGTGACTTCGGTGCGCGGCATCGGGGTGGTGCCGACTACGGCGCCGAGTGCCTCATCGATCGTCATTGGCCGCATGAAGGCCGGGTTGGGTGCGCGCTTCGTCTTCTTCGCCGAGCTGCTCTTCTTCGCGGCGGACTTTTTCGCGCCGCCCTTCTTCGCGCTGCTACTCTTCTTCGCGCCGCTCTTCTTGCCGCCCTTCCCGCCCTTCTTGGTGGTGGCCATCGAATAGTCTCCGGAGGTGAAAGGATCGCGTTCTACAGAGGGAACACGTCATCCATTGGCATCAAAGTAAGAGCACCAGAGGGAGACGCAATAGGCCCGGCGCCAATTCTCTGGGCGGTTTCTCCTATGAAACGACGCCACATCTCCTATGAAAACTCACCGTCGCGCTCGCGTCCTCGGTCTGGGCGAGGGCGATTGTGTGCGCTAGATTGGCCGAATGAATCCGCCGCCGCGCACCCCGTCGTACACATCAACGCAGCCGCAGGACGGGGACGGCTCACGCAAATCACGCACGCCGACTCCCGTAAAAGCGGTGACGCCGCCGGGCGGAAAAGCCGCCGCGCCCGGCCGTGGCGCCGTGGAGACGGATCGTGATCTCGTACGCCGCATGGCATCGGGCGACGAGAGCGGGCTCGGTTCTCTCTATGACAAGTGGTCGCCGCTCGTGCACTCGCTCGTGCTGCGACTGCTGCACGATTCGAACGAAGCGGAGGAGGTCGTCGAGGAGACGTTCTGGCAGGCGTGGAGACAGGCCGGGAGATACAACGAGGCGCGCGGCGCGGTGTCGACGTGGCTGACCACCATCGGTCGCAGCCGGGCGCTCGATCGCATTCGCGCCAAAAGAAGACAGAAAGAAGATCCATGGTCGTACTTCGAGCCGCAGGAGATGGAGGCCGCGGCTCGCGACACTGATCTCCCCGATCCTCAGCGCGGAGCGGAAAACTCGGAGCGTCGCACGATCGTGATCGCGGCGCTGCGGCAGCTTCCGAGAGAACAACGGGAGACGATCGAGCTGGCGTACTTCGGCGGCTTCAGCCAATCGGAGATCTCCAAGCTCACCGGGCAACCGCTCGGGACGGTGAAGACGAGAGTTCGGCTCGCGCTCGAAAAACTGCGCGAGCGCCTAGGCATGCTCCGGGACGGGCCGCGATGACGACGCCGATGACGCACGAAGAAGCGCAGGACCTGCTCGCCGCGGAAGCGCTCGAAGCGCTGTCCGGGGCCGAGCGGGATCTGTTGCTTGCGCACCTGACATCGTGCATGTCGTGCGAGCACGTGCTGGGCGAGTTGCGCGACGCGGCGGGCGAGCTCGCCTACGCGGTGG
>JALZAE010000547.1 GCA_030948535.1 Gemmatimonadota bacterium
GATGTGGCCGACGCCATGAGCAACTTTTCACGACCGCGGATTACGTGACGGGACCGCCAATCCGGCTCCGGTAGCCAGGCCGCTCGCATTCCGCGGAGTCGCCTGCTCTGTCCACGGCGTGTCGGTCGGGACGTAGAGACCGCGCGCGCGACGGCCGACGGCTCGATCCCGTGAGGACGTCCATCGGCGCCGGGCATACGACGGCTAGGCTTTACTCGCAGTAAAACATCGGCTAGAATTGACGTACTAGCCAATAACATGCGCGCGTTTGCCCCACTGCAGCCTGAGCCGATGACGAAGAAGAAAGGCAGCGAAAGCCGAGAGCCGCGCTTGCAAGACACTGTACGCCTCTCGGCCGATGGCCTGGCCAAAGTGCTCGGCGATCTCGAGTCCCGCGTCATGCGTGCCGTCTGGGCCATCGGCCGGCCTGTACCCGCTCGCGCCGTTCACGATCGCGTCGCTCGCTCCCACACCGTTGCTCAGCTCACCGTGATCACGGTCCTCAACAAGCTCGTCGCCAAAGGCTTACTCAAGCGCGAGAAACGGGATGACCTGCTGCATTTCTCCGCGACGATGAGTGAAGACGAGTTTCGCGCCCGTGCATCACGCCGCGTAGTGGAAGGCATTCTCTCGTTCGGTCCCGAAGCGGTCGCGACCTCATTCGTCGACGTGCTCGCCGAGCGCGACCCTGAGCAGCTCGCGGAGCTCGGCCGGCTCATTCGCCGAAAGTTGCGGGACGCGGCGCGCGATGGAGCGAAGGAGTAGCCGATGCGGTCCGTCCCCGGCCAATCGCCACTCGCACCCGTGTCTACGTTCTTATCGCCGAGCGCCTCGCATCGCGAGCAGGTGCACCGGCGCGCGATCGTGCTCGCCATTGGCGCCCTGATCATCTTCAGCACGCTGCCGGTGTTCGGACACCATCTGGCCGGTCGTGCCGAGGCAATGCTCGTCGGGCGCGATCATCTGGGCGCGTTTTGCTTGGTCGCCCTCCACATGCTCCTCGCGCCCGTACACGGCGTCTTCCATCTGCTGCTCATCGCCGGGTTGGGCTACGCGAGCTGGACTCGGGTGCGCGCGAGCCATCGACTGCGCGAGCTTCTGCGCCTCCTTCCGTCGTATCCCGCGCTGCCCGGAAGTTCATTCGAGGTGGCTGCGGAACGTGCTGGCCTTCCCCCGGCTTGTCTTCGTGTCGTCGCGGGGTTACCCGTGCCCGCGTTCACCTCAGGCTGGCTTCGCCCTGTCGTGTACGCCGACGCGGCTTTAGCCGATCGGATGGCTGCGGACGAGCTCGCGGCGCTGCTCGCGCACGAGGCCGCGCATGTCGAGCGACGAGATCCCCTCCGCCTCTCACTGCTTCGCTTTCTGGCGCAAGTTTTGTTCTGGGTGCCGGCGCTCCGGCGGATTGCCGACGACGCGGCGGACGAAATGGAAGTCGCTGCGGACGACTACGCGGCGCGAAGGGCGGCAACCTTCTCAGGCGGAGCAGGGAACCGAGGACCGTTGGTATTGGCGTCGGCCATTCTTGCCCTCGCGGATGCTCGCACGTCGTATGGCCGGGGCATGTCGTCGGACGCGGCGGTGATCGGAGGAGTCGGCTTCCACCGGCAGGACCTGCTCGAGCGCCGAGTGCGACGGCTTGCCGGCGAAGACGTCGCATTCGGCACGCACCTCACGCGACGGTCGGTCACCGGCGCGTGCGCCGCTCTTGCTGCCGTCTGGATTTCCGGACTCATGATGGCGCATCCACTGCCGGCGGCGGACTCGGTGCTCGAGCATTGCGAACATCACCACGACTTTGCGCTAATGCATCTCTTTTGTCGCGGCGAAGTCTCAGATCGGCCGTGCCCGCACATGGGCCTATGAGTCCGTCTCGGCAGACCAGCCTCACTATGTCGCGCCCGTGCGCGACCAATCCGCTCGGTCGCGAGCGTCGTATTCGCTCCTAGCGCACTGACTAGACAAAACCGGCTTTTACGGGACGATTTTATGCGTGATAAAACACGGCGTTCTACTCGCACGCTGCCGACATCGTGGAGGACGGCGGGGCTCGCGCTGATCTTCCTCGTTGCACTTGCTCGCTCCGCCCCGGCGCAGAGCGGTGCCACTCGCGACACGATGCGCGCTATGACGATGGCGGCCTCCTCCGATACCACGAAGCCCATGGTCATGGAAGACCCGATCGGCGTTCCGATGACCCGCACGGGATCCGGAACGACGTGGCTTCCCGACCGCTCTCCGATGCACGCCAAGCATCTCCTGGCAGGCGATTGGGAGCTGATGCTGCACGGGCTCGCCTTCGTGCAGTACGACAAACAGTACAGCGATCGCGGCGACGCGCAGTTTGGCGCGCCGAATTGGGGGATGGTGATGGCGAGTCATCCGCTCGGCGCTGGTCGGTTGCAACTGCGCGGGATGATGAGCCTCGATCCGTTCACGCTCACCTCACGCGGCTATCCGCTGCTCCTCCAGTCCGGCGAAGCGTATCAGGGCCAGCCACTGCACGATCGCCAGCATCCGCACGATCTCTTCATGGAGCTCGCCGGGATCTACGAGCACCCGTTGACGACCAATCTTGGAGTGCAACTCTATCTCGCGCCGGTGGGTGAGCCGGCGAGCGGACCGGTCGCGTTCCCGCACCGTCCCTCGGCGTCGAGCGATCCGCTGGCGCCACTCGGCCATCATTGGCAGGACGCGACGCACATCTCGTTCGGCGTTGCCACCGCCGCCCTCTA
>JALZAE010000548.1 GCA_030948535.1 Gemmatimonadota bacterium
CCGACCGAGTCGCCGGCGTTGTCGCCCGTGCAGTCCGCGATGACACCCGGATTGCGCGCGTCGTCTTCCTTGACGTTGAAGACGATCTTCATCAAGTCGGCGCCGATGTCGGCGATCTTGGTGAAGATGCCGCCCGCGATGCGCAGCGCCGCGGCACCGAGCGACTCACCGATGGCGAACCCGATGAAACACGGACCGGCATAATCCCCCGGTACGAACAGCAGAATGAACAGCATCAGCACCAGCTCGACCGAGATCAGCAACATGCCGATGCTCATGCCAGCGCTGAGCGGAATCGCGTAGCAGGGATAGGGCTTGCCGCGGAGCGCGGCGAAGGCGGTGCGCGAGTTCGCGAAGGTGTTCACGCGAATGCCAAACCACGCCACGCCGTAGCTGCCGGCGATGCCGACGAGGCTGAAGGCGAGAATGATCGCGACCTTCATCACGGGGAACCCGACGAGGGCGCCGAAGTACAGGGCGATCACGGCGCCGATGAAGATCTCGAGGACCAGAATGAACTTGCCCTGGGTGACGAGATACGTCTTGCACGTCTCATAAATCAGCTCCGAGATCGCGCGCATCGACGAATGCACCTCCATCCGCTGGAGCTTCGTGTAGATCATCAATCCGAACAGCAGGCCGAGCGCGCAGATCACCAGCCCACCCATCAGCAGCTTGTTGCCTGGAATGCCGAGGAACTGCACCGAGCTCAGATCGGGGATCTTGAGGTTGGCTTCGCCGCCCACTTCCTGCGTCGCTTGCGCGCCTTGCGCGGCGAGTCGACTCGCGGTCAGCAAGCCCGTGACGAGCGCGGCGAACAGCGCCTGACAGACGGGGAGGGCACGACGGAACAATGTGTCCATCCGATTCATCGTAGAACGTCTCCTGGAAGTAACGAGCGGTCGGGTCACCGCGAATTGGCCGCGGTGCGTGGAACGGGCGACTCGACGCGCGGCAGACCGCCGCGCGAAGCGTCGCGAATGGCGCAGGTCACGGAGCTTCCACCTTGCGCCAGAAGTAATAGACGGGAATGCCGATGAGCACGAGCATGAGTCCAATGAACGCTTGCAGCCGCGTCGTGCCGCTGATGAGCAGACTCACCGCAACGAGCGTCGCCAGCACCAAATACAGTCCGGGCAGCACCGGATAGCCGAACGCCTTGTACGGGCGCTCGGCCGCGGGGCGCGTGCGGCGAAGTATGAACAGCCCCGCCGTCGTCAGCGCATAGAAGAGCAGCGCCGCGAAAATCACGTAGTCAAGCAGCTGGTTGTACGTACCGGTGAGACAGAGCAGCGACGCCCAAATCGCCTGCGCGAGCAAGCCCCACGCCGGCACCCGATTGGCGCTCAGCTCGCCGACGCGCTTGAAGAACAGACCGTCGCGTGCCATCGCGTAGTACACGCGCGCTCCCGCGAGAATCAGCCCGTTGCTGCAGCCGAACGTCGACACGAGAATGGCCGCAGCCATGATCGTGACCGCGCTCGTGCCGAAGATCATCTCGGCCGCCGCCGTCCCGACGCGATCCTGGGTCGCGTGCGTGATCCCGCGCGCCACCACATCCGCGCCGGCGGCCGATCCGTGGAACGGCAGCACGCTCAAGTACGCGAAGTTGGCGGAGATGTAGAGCAGCGTCACCAGACCCGTGCCGAGCGCCAGCGCGAGCGGAAGATTGCGCCGCGCGTCTTTCACCTCGGCGGCCGCGAAGGTGACGTTGTTCCAGGCGTCGCTCGAGAAGAGCGAGCCAACCAGCGCCGCGGCAAAGGTGATCACAAACGCGCCCGTAAAGCCACCGCCGCCCGCCGAGAAATTTCCGTTGGAGAAGTTCGCCGCGATCGCCGTCGAGTTTCGCGCGACGGTGAGGCCGAGCAGAATCAAGAGCGCCAAAGCGCCCGTTTTTACCACGGTGAGCGTGGTCTGCACGATCTTGCCTTCGCGCACCCCGCGCAGATTCACCCAGGTGAGCAGCCATACCAAGGCGAGGGCGACGACACGCTGCACCGACAGCCCCACCTCGATCGTGCTCCCGGCCATCTTGAATGCAAAGTGCGGGAACCAGGCGAACGACGCCGGCGTGACCGATGGGACGAGCACGCCCAGATAGTTGCCGAACGCCACCGCGACGGCGGCGATCGTGCCCGTCTGGATCACGATGAAAAGAGTCCACCCATAGAGAAATCCCATGAGTGGACCCATCGATTCGCGGAGGAAGACGTACTGCCCGCCGGCTCGAGGATACATCGCCGCGAGCTCACCGTATGCGAGCGCGCCGAGCATCGTCATCACGCCGGTGAGCAGCCAGGCGGCGATGAGCCAGAACGGCGAGCCGAGCGACCGTCCCATCCCCGCCGAGACGATGAAGATGCCGCTGCCGATCATCGAGCCGGCCACCAACATCGTGGCGTCGGTGAGCGACATCGCTTTCACGAACTCGGTCTGGGGTTGTATCGAGGGCGCTTCCCGATCGGCGGCCACGCTCGTCATTCGATCCCTCGGATGATGTGCACGGGCCGGTCTCCGGGCGGAAGCGGAACCGGAGTGTCGCGCGAATGTCGGGGCTGCTCGCGCGCGAGCGTCGAGCCGCGTGAAACTAATCCGCTAGAATACACAAGGCTAGGCCGCTGACCTGTCGCGCGACGTGAAGTGCGCGAGCGCCGCCAAGGCGCGCGCTACTGGCTGATCTGTAGCGGAAAGACGGCGCGCACGGGAGTGCCGTCGCGCTTGGTGGCGGGACGGAATCTCATCCCCGCGAGCGTCTCCTTCAGCTTGCGATTCCAACCGCCGTCGCGCGACCAGGGCTGCACGTCGAAGGAGAGCACGGTCCCCTTCTCGTCGACGTCGAAGAGCACGGTCGCTTCATACGGATGCGGCCCGTTCATCGGCGGAAGCCACATCACGATCATCTTCGGCGGATAGATGTCCGTCTCGCCGCCGCCGGTGCCGGG